>NZ_FMXF01000006.1:0-253621 GCF_900103435.1 Sinorhizobium sp. NFACC03 | reverse complement strand
AACTCACACCCTTCTTCAATCAACAACAATCCGAAAACCATCGTTGAGAAAATAGGTGTAGTCTCTTGTTAAAACGTGACCGCCAAAGTCTCTTTCCGAAAGAACCCTTTCGAGTTCCTCACGAGCTCCGCCGCCCACGTTTCTCTTTCTCTATATTCAATTGTCAAAAAACCGACGAACTCACCGTCCGTCAAACCGTTTCCAACAAGCCCGAAACTCTCGCCTCAGACCCCAAAATCAGCCTCAGCCAACCAGGGAAACTCTAGAGCGAAGGTCGTCGTCGCCAGCAGCGCCGCCGCCCTCGTCAGTGATCGGGCTTATAGACCCCACACCTCCAACACGTCAACAGCGATCTTCAAAAAAACTTCAAAAAAGAACAAGCTATTGAATCTAAATATGTTTTTCGACTGTTGATAAACTCTGTCGATTTCGAGGAGCGAAAACACGGGCGTTTGCGGCGCAAATCACCCCGTGGCCACGAAGAGACCCATCCCGGCATCACCCGACACGGATTACGATCGCGATATGCGCCGCATGCCCGTCATCGGCGGCGCAGTTTCCCGGGTGAAATCCGCCCGGTGTTCCCGAACGATCTGCATCAGGAATTCGCGCACCGCCCTTACCCGCGGCACCGCGACCAGATCCCGGTGGCAAACCAGCCAATAGGTGCGCTTGAGCTCAATCTCCTCAGGCAGGACGATCTCCAGGTCTTCTTCCTGCTGCGCTATGAAGTAAGGCAACACGCATAGTCCCAGCCCCTGCCGCACAGCCTTTAGCTGCGTCAGGATGCTCGAACTCTGGAAATGCGCATGCAGGCCCGGCTGGAGTTCTCCCAGATAATCGAGACCCGGCGCAAAGATCATGTCTTCGATATACCCGACGAAGCGGTGCGCGGCGAGGTCGTTGCGTCCGGTGATTGGCGGATGTTTCGAGAGATAGCTGCGCGCGCCATAGACATGCAGCGTATAGGGCGTCAGCACCTCGGACTGGTAAGGTCCGGCCTTCGGCGCCGTCAGCGCCACCTGGATATCCGCTTCCTTGCGCGATAGCGACATGATCTGCTGGATCGCCACCAGTTCCAGCGAGACGTTCGGATAGTTTTCGGCAAAATCCGCCAACCGATCGGCCAGGAAGAAATTGCCGAAGCCTTCGAGCGTGCTCAACCTGACGACGCCGCGCTGCGCCGTCAGGCCATCATTGATGTCGAGCTGCAATTGTTCGGTCTCGCGCTCGATCCGCTCGGCGGTTTCGATGAAGCGCTGGCCCATGCCGGTCAACACGTAGCCGCGCGGATTGCGCTCGAACAGCTTGACCTTGAGCGCGAACTCCAGCCGATCGATGCGACGCGAGACCGTGGCATGGCTGGTCCTCAAGCGTCGGGCCGCCGTCGACAGTTGTCCGGTACGGGCAACCGCGAGAAAGAACTGCAGATCGTCCCAGGTGAAATTCGGATTCATCGCCACCCTCATCTGTTCGAAAATGAACAGATCCTGTTTCGCAATTTACGGTCCAGGCCGCTTGCATCCAAGCGGTTTTTTCCGGATTGTAGTCGCCGGAGCCGACATCTGAGGAGCATGTCTGGCCAATTATGAACAGAACGAAACGGCACCGCCATCCGCGCAGAGGAGCCCGCGTACATTCCTACGCGCCCGTTTCGCGGCGGTTCCCGAACACCAAGAGAACCCAATGGACACGTTCGACTATATCGTCGTCGGGGCGGGTAGCGCCGGCTGCGTGCTTGCCAATCGCCTTTCCGAAAACCTAGGGCATCGCGTGCTGCTGCTCGAGGCCGGCGGCCGCGACAACTACCACTGGATCCACATTCCGGTCGGCTATCTCTACTGCATCAACAATCCGCGCACCGACTGGTGCTTTACGACGGCCGCCCAAGAGGGCCTCAACGGCCGTTCCCTCGGCTATCCCCGCGGCAAGGTGCTTGGCGGCTGCTCCTCGATCAACGGCATGATCTACATGCGCGGCCAGGCGCGCGACTACGACCATTGGCGCCAGCTCGGCTGCACCGGCTGGGGCTGGGACGACGTGCTGCCGCTCTTCAAGAAGTCGGAGGACCACTATAAGGGTGCCAACGACATGCACGGCGCTGGCGGCGAATGGCGGGTGGAAAGGGCCCGCGTGCGCTGGGACGTGCTCGACGCGTTCCAGAAAGCCGCCACCGAAGCCGGCATTCCCGAAACGCCGGATTTCAACCGCGGCAGCAACGAAGGCTCCGGCTATTTCGACGTCAACCAGCGCTCCGGCATCCGCTGGAACACGGCGAAGGCGTTCCTGCGCCCGGCGCAGAAGCGCGGCAACCTGACGGTTCTGACCAAGGCGCATGTGCGCAAGCTGATCATCGAAGGCGACCGCGTCGCCGGTGTCGAGTTCCAGCATGATGGCACGGTCAAACGCGCCCGCGCAGCCCGCGAGACCGTGCTTTCCGCCGGCGCGATCGGCTCGCCGCAGATCCTTGAGCTCTCCGGCATCGGCCGCGGCGACGTGCTTCAGGCCAACGGCATCGAGGTCCGCCACGAACGCGCGAACGTCGGCGAGAACTTGCAGGATCATCTGCAGCTGCGCATGGCCTACAAGGTGACGGGCGTGCCGACGCTCAACGAAAAGGCCAATTCACTCTTCGGCAAGGCGTCGATCGGGCTGGAATATCTGCTGAAACGCTCCGGGCCGATGGCGATGGCACCAAGCCAGCTCGGGATCTTCACCCGGTCCGGCCCGGAGAAGGAAACGCCCGACCTGCAATATCACGTGCAGCCGGTCTCGCTCGACAAGTTCGGCGAACCTGTTCATTCTTTCCCGGCGATCACCGCCAGCGTTTGCAATCTGCGCCCGGAAAGCCGCGGCTCGGTGCACCTCAAAGGCCCGGACTTCGCCGTGGCACCGGACATCCGGCCGCGCTACCTGACCGCAGAGGCCGATCGCAACGTCGCCGTCAGCGCCATCCGCCTGACGCGGCAGATCGTCAAACAGCCCTCCTTCGCCCGCTTCAACCCGGTCGAGTTCAAACCGGGGCCATCCTACGAGACGGAGGACGACCTGAAGCGCGCCGCCGGCGATATCGGCACGACGATCTTTCATCCGGTCGGGACCTGCCGCATGGGCGCTGACGCTGAAAGCGTTGTCGATCCCGAACTGCGCCTTCGCGGCCTCAAGGGGTTGCGCATCGCCGACGCCTCGATCATGCCGACGATCACCTCGGGCAACACCAATTCGCCGACGATCATGATCGCCGAAAAGGCCGCCGCCATGATCCTGGCAGCCAATCGCTAGCGAAAATGCGGGGTGGTTTTGCGTCAACGAATGCGACATCCAATGTGATCGAAGGTGCTGATTCGACGCCGGATTCGGCCCGGAGAGCGGCAGCGGATAACGGTAAACTGGCCGAAATACGAGGCGAAACGCTTAAATCACGGGCCTTGAACCCCTATATCAGGCCCTGATGGCTCAGTTTTGAGCCCAAGCAAGAATAGGGGTTGTGATGGCAATGCAGCGATTTGGGCGTCTTGGACGAGCTCTGGCAATGATGGCGATTGGCTTGACCGTCGCGTTGACAGTTGTAGACGTCGCCGAAGCGCGGCGTTCGGGTGGCGGTTTCGGTAGCCGCGGCACCCGCACCTTCTCGCAGCCGCCCGTTACCCGCACGGCGCCGACCAACGCGGCACCGATCGACCGCTCGATGACGCCGCGCCAGGACGCCGGCCCCACCGCCACCAATCCGGCGGCCGGCCAGACGCGCCCGAACGCTACCCAGCCGAACGCCCGTCCGGGCTTCTTCAGCGGCTTTGGCGGCTCGCTGCTCGGCGGCCTCATGGTCGGCGGCCTGATCGGCATGCTGATGGGCGGCGGCTTCGGCGGTGCGGCCGGTTTCCTCGGCCTGATCGTGCAGATGCTCCTCATCGGCGGTCTGATCATGCTTGCCATGCGCTTCTTCGGCCGCAACCGCCAGCAGACGGCCTATGCGGGCCCGTCCGAGCGGTCGTCGGCTCAGCCGAACGGCATGCCGTCGTTCAAGATTCCGAGCATCGGTGGCGCCCAGGCCGGCGGTCAGGCGAACGCGCGCCCGACGGCAGCACCTGCACCGGCCCCCGTCACCGACGGCCCGGCTGACGAAATCGGCGTCCAGCAGGCCGACCTCGAACAGTTCGAAAAGATGCTGAAGGACGTGCAGGCGGCCTACGCCGCTGAAGACTACGGCACGTTGCGTCGCCTGACGACGCCGGAAGCCATGTCCTACCTCGCCGAAGAGCTGAGCGACAACGCGACGAGCGGCGTCAAGAACGATGTGCGCGACGTGCACCTTGTCCAGGGCGACGTGGCCGAGGCCTGGTCCGAAAACGGGACCGACTACGCGACCGTTGCCATGCATTACGAAAGCATCGACGTGATGCGAGACCGCGCCACGGGCAAGGTCATCAGCGGTGATCCGGACAAGCTGACCGAAGCGGTCGAGCTCTGGACCTTCGTCCGCAAGCCGGGCGCGGAATGGCAGGTTTCGGCGATCCAGGGCGTCAGCCACGACTGACGCGAAACAGAGTCTATGAGAAAGGCCCGGTCGGCATCGCCGCACCGGGCCTTTTCATTTTCAGGATCACATTTTCCCACGATCAAACGATGGCCGGAACCGACTCCGATGGCGCGAGAATGTGGGTGATCAGATCCCGGAGCCAGCGGTGGGCGGGATCGCCGTCGCGCCGCCGATGCCAGATCTGGCGGAACGAAAAAGACGGGATGGCGAAGGGCGGATCGAAGACGGTCAGTGACCCGGCCTCAGCATCACGCGGCAGGATGCGGCGTGCCACCGTAAGCACCATGTCCGTGCCGAGAACCAGGCCGGGCGCAGCACTCCAATGGGGCAGCGCCAGCACGATGCGGCGTTTGTGCCCCGCGGCCGCCAGCGCCAGGTCGATCTCGTTGCCGGTGTCGCCGCGCAGCGAAACGAGAATATGCGGCCGCTCCAGATAGGCCGTCAAATCCATCGCCTTTTCGCCACCAAGGCTCGCGCCATCTGCCAGGCAGGCGAAGTGTTCCTTAAACAGGAGCGATGTCCTCAGATCCTCGGCCAGCGTCGGAAACACCCCGAGCGCCAGATCGATCTCGCCGTCGACAACTTGCGACATCATCACTTCGCGGCTCGCCTGGCTGACGATGAGATCGACGTACGGCGCTTGCCGGCGCAGCACCGCCATCAAGCGCGGCAGCAGAACGAGGGCGGCGTAGTCGGACATCGCGAGCCGAAAGATATGGCGCTCCATTGCCGGATCGAACGGCTGAGAGCCCATGAGCTGGCGCATGTGCGCCAGGGCCTCGGCAAGCTGTGGCGCGATCTCCAGCGCCCGCACCGTCGGTTCAAGCTGTCCGCCATGGCGCACCAGCAAGGGATCGTCGAAAAGAGCTCGCAAGCGCGCCAGCGCATGACTGACCGCCGGCTGGCTCTTGTTCAGCCGCAGGGCCGCACGCGACACGTGGCGTTCCGCTAGCAGCGCATCGAGCACCACCAGCAAGTTCAGGTCGATTCCACCGAGATTATTCATGGGGCGAATGTAACACGTACGAAATTTGAATTTCCATTCCTGACATCGATACGAGAGGATGAGGCAATCAAGAAGGAAAAAACAATGCCCACTCTCTCCTCCCTCCTCATGCTTGCCGCGGCGATCTTCGCCGGCGCCGTCGTCCCCCTCCAGGCCGGCGCCAATGCCAACCTTGGCCGCCTCCTCGGCCATCCGCTCTGGGCGACCACCGTCTCGCTCGGTGTCAGTCTCGCGCTCATCCTGCCGATGCTGATCGCGTTGCGGGCGCCGTTGCCCAGCCTTGCGGCGGCATTCAAGGGTCCGTGGTGGATCTGGATCGGCGGCGCCGCCGGCGTGATCTATATGACCGCTGCTCTCCTCCTTGCGCCGAAGCTCGGCGCGGCAAGCTTCATCGTCGCCGTCATCGCCGGCCAGATGGCGGTCTCCCTGCTGATCGATCACTTCGGCCTGATGGGTTTCCCCGCAAAGCCGGTCAATGCGGCGCGACTGACCGGCCTGCTCTTCATCGTCGGCGGCATGGTGATTACACAGATCGCCAATGTTGTTCCGGCATTGGCCAACGCAACGCGATAGCGGGTAGCCTCAAAGCATGGCGCGGGCGGCTTACCGACCGCTGAGCGACGTCTCCGAACCAAAAAGATCAACGCCAGCCGTAACTTGCGACTGGCGCGCTTCGCATAGTCTGGCCATACTTGCTCCGGGCTAAAAAGGGGTTATGGCATGCAGGATCGGCTGTTCATTGGCGGCAAATGGGAAAAACCGCGGCGCGGCGGCACGCTCGACGTGGTCGACCCGGCAACGGAAGAGGTCATCCACCGGGCGCCGGCCGCGACCTATGAAGACGTGGACAGGGCCGCAAAGGCCGCCCGCATCGCCTTCGACAGCGGTTCCTGGCCGAAACTGTCAGGCACTGAGCGTGCCGTCTATCTCCGGGCGATCGCGGCGAAGATCGAAGAGAAGCGCCACTCGCTGGCGCGGCTCGAAGTCGCCGACAACGGCAAGCCGCTGCCTGAGGCGCTCTGGGACATCGACGACGCCGCCGGTTGCTTCCGCTTCTATGCCGGCCTCGCCGAGGAACTGGACGCCGATCCGGAGGAGACGATCCCCGTCGGCGACAGCCGCTTCACCGCACGCGCCGTGCGCGAGCCGCTCGGCGTGGTCGGTGCCATCACCCCCTGGAACTATCCGCTGCTGATGGTCTCCTGGAAGGTAGCACCGGCGCTTGCCGCCGGCTGCACCATCGTGCTCAAACCCTCGGAACTGACGCCGCTGACGGCGCTTGAGCTTGGCGTCATTGCCGAGGAAGTCGGGCTGCCGCCCGGCGTGCTCAATATCCTCACCGGCACCGGCCAGGATGCCGGCCAGCCGCTCACCGAGCATCCGCTGATCGACAAGCTCGCCTTCACCGGCTCTGTCGTGACCGGCCGCAAGGTGATGATGGCCGGCGCTCAGGACATCAAGAATGTCAGCCTCGAACTCGGCGGCAAGTCGCCCTTCGTCGTCTTTGCCGACAGCGACATCGACAAGGCCGTCGAATGGATCATGTTCGGCATCTTCTGGAACCAGGGCCAGGTTTGTTCGGCAACCTCGCGGGTGCTGGTCGAGGAGAAGATTTACGAGACCGTCGTCAGCCGTCTTTGCGAAGAGGCCGCGAAGATCAAGATCGGCAATGGCTTGGAGGACGGCACGCTGCTCGGGCCGATCGTCTCCCGCGGCCAATATGACAAGGTTGTCGGCGCCATCGATCGCGCCCGGCAGGACGGGGCCACGGTCGCTGCAGGCGGTGGCCGCCCGGCCGGCCTCAACAGCGGTTACTTCCTCGAGCCGACCGTGCTGACCGACATGCGCGAAGACAGCTTCGTCTGGCGCGAGGAGATCTTCGGCCCAGTCGTCTGCGTCAAGCCGTTCCGCGAAGAGGCGGACGCGATCCGCATGGCCAATGACAGCCGCTTCGGTCTCGCGGCGGCTGTCATGTCGGCTGACCGCGAGCGTTGCGAACGCGTCGCCCGGGCTTTTCGCGCCGGTATCGTCTGGATCAACTGCTCGCAGCCCACCTTCCCCGAGGCTCCCTGGGGCGGCTACAAGCAATCGGGCATCGGCCGCGAACTCGGCCGCTGGGGCCTTTCGAACTATCTCGAGACCAAGCAGATCACCAGCTTCGACACCGACGAACCCTGGGGCTGGTATATGAAGGGATAGGGACGATCAGGGGCGCAGAAGCGCCCGGCGTCAAATTCCTTTCATGCGTCTGTGAAATAAGCCGACTAACGATAGAATTTGCAAAGCTGTCGGTGGACACATCGTATCGGAGGGTCAGATGAACAGGTCGAACGACGAGATCGAGACGCAGGACTGGCTGGAAGCGGAACTGGCCGACACGCTCGACGAAGACTACGAACTCGAGCTTTCAGAACCGGCGCTCTCTGAAGAGATCCGCAAGATCTATCGCAAGAGCCACCCGCCGACGATCCCGCGCATCGATTACTTCCGCGCGCTGCTGAAGCTGCAGTCGGAGCTGATCAAGCTGCAGGACTGGGTGGTCTACCACAAGGAAAAAGTGGTGGTGATCTTCGAGGGACGTGACTCCGCCGGCAAGGGCGGCGTCATCAAGCGCATCACCCAGAGGCTCAATCCGCGTGTCGTGCGCGTCGTCGCGCTGCCGGCACCCTCCGACCGCGAAAAGACGCAATGGTATTTCCAGCGCTACGTGCCGCATTTGCCGGCCGGCGGCGAGATCGTGCTCTTCGACCGCTCCTGGTACAACCGCTCCGGCGTCGAGCGGGTCATGGGCTTTGCCACCGAAGATCAGGTCGGGCAATTCTTCAACGACGTTCCTGAATTCGAGCGCATGCTGGTGCGTTCGGGCATTCGGCTGGTCAAGTACTGGTTCTCGATCACCGATGAAGAACAGCAGATGCGCTTCCTTGTGCGCATCCATGATCCGCTGAAGCAGTGGAAGCTTTCGCCCATGGACCTGCAATCGCGGGTGCGCTGGGAGGGCTATACCAAGGCCAAGGAAGAGACCTTCGCCCGCACCAACATTCCGGAAGCGCCCTGGCATATCGTCGAAGGAAACGACAAGAAGCGTGCCCGGCTCAACTGCATCGATCATCTTCTGACGCAGTTCCCCTACGAGGAGGTGCCGCACGAGGAAATCTCGCTGCCGGAACGCGTCTTCAACCCGGATTACGAGCGCAAGGTGCTGCCGCCAGAACTCTACGTGCCGTCGAAGTACTGACGGCGGGGCTACTGCATGTCTCCTTAAATCGACCTCGATTTAAGGACGAAGACATGCAGCAAATCAAAGTGCTACAGCGACCTTCGCGCGTCTGATAAGACGCGCGGCGCTGTAGGACCTTCCCCCGTTCCCAGTTGAAAGCGAGGCGGCACCCGCCCGCCTCGCTTGCAATATCCTCTCGAAAATCAGAGATTGCCGTGAAACGACAGTTTCATGGAATCGACATGAGCCCCAAAGAACGCTCCTTCCTCACGCGCGTCCGCCAGGTGCTGCCGGAGCTGCATCCGGCCGAGCGGCGGCTGGGGGATTTCCTTTGCGATTTTCCCGGCGAGGTCGCGAGCTACTCGGCCCAGGAGCTGGCGGCGCTGGCGCATGTGTCGAAGGCGACCGTCTCCCGCTTCATCCAGCGCTTGGGCTACGACAACTACGAGGAGGCGCGCCGTCATGCTCGCGCCGACAAGCAGACGGGCTCGCGGCTGTTCCTTGCGACTGCCACCGACAGCGGCGGCGAACAGTCGCTCTCCTCACATGTGGCGCAAGGCGTGGCCAACATCGAGGCGACCTTTCTCGCCATCTCCGAGACCCAGGTGACGGCGGCGGCAAACGCCATTCTCGGCGCCCGCAAGGTCTGGGTCATCGGCTTTCGCGCCAGTCATTCCTTCGCCACCTATCTGCAATGGCAGATGACCCAGGTGGTCGAGCACATCGCCGCCATCCCCGGCGGCGGCCAGACGCTCGGCGAACATCTGGTCAGCATCGGCCGCGACGATGTCGTGATCCTCTTCGGGCTGCGCCGGCGCGTCTCCCTCATGGAGCCGATTCTCGGACAGCTGGAAAAATCCGGCGCGCGGCTGCTCTACATCACCGACGAGGGCGTGCCCTTCCTCAACCAGGCGGAATGGCATTTCCGCTGCCAGACACTGGCGCCAGGCCCCCTCTTCAACCACGTCTCGGTCATGGCGCTCTGCCATCTCTTGACGACACGATGCATCGAAATCGCCGGCACTGCCGGTCGAAATCGGCTGCGTGGCATCGAAGCCATCAACGATGCGCTCGAGGAATTGTGAGCGTAGATTGGGCAGCGGCCTGAAACGCCAGATTATTTTTTGCACATAAGAAATCTCAGTTTCGTTCGCTTGCGACACGACAGCCAGCCTCCAAGCCGCTGACTGCAAAAGAGAAACTGTGGTTTCTCTTGAGATGGCACGAAACCTGCATTCCACGAATTTTATGCAGCGAAGGGCTCCTTCCTTTCGCAGTGCATCACAGAATCTTCTATGAAACCTCAGTTTCATGATGTAGATTTCATGAAACTGAGTTTTCACATTTTCACGTTGTTAAGCCATAAAGGGGAACGAACCATGGCAGCGGAAAATATGGTGCCGTCCGGCAGGTCATCGCCGGTCATCAGACAGTTGGAATCAGCCTTCACCAAAATTGGCGTCACCGGCGCCCACAAGCAGATCCTCGCCCTCGTGCTCATCGGCTGCCTGTTCGACAGCTTCGAGCAGAACACCATCGGCGTCGCCGGCCCGATCCTGAAGGAACATTGGGGGCTCACCGGCACCGACATCGGCTTCCTCAACACCATCACCTTCGGCAGCGCCGCCATCGGCCGCCTGCTCTCCGGTATCCTTGGCGACCGCTACGGCCGCCGCGTGATGCTGACCATCAACCTCCTGCTTTTCACCATCGGTTCGGCCGCCTGCGCCATGGCGCCGAACTTCGCCACCCTCTGCTTTGCCCGCGCCATCGTCGGCTTCGGGGTCGGCGGCGAGATCTCCACGGCGGTCACGATGCTGTCGGAATTCTGCTCGCCAAAATTCCGCGGCACGGCAGCCGGCCTCGTCAATGTCGGTGCTGGCGGTTTCGGCAACTTCCTGGCACCTGCCTTCGGCCTGATGATCTTCACCCTCTTCCCGGGTGAAAACAGCTGGCGCTGGCTTTTCGCCTCGCTTGCTCTGCCGGCCCTGCTTGTCGTCTTCTATCGCCGTTTCGTGCCGGAAACACCGCGTTTCCTGGCATCACAGGGCAAGATCGACGAGGCCAATAAGGTGCTTTCGATCCTCGCCTCCGGGTCGCTGCGCCCGCGCAACCTCATGGTCCAGGAATATCTGACCAAGGACCACCTCAAGGACCAAGAACCGGCCAAGAGCGACTGGAAGGAACTCTTCCGCGCGCCCTTCATCGGCCGCACCGTCCCGGTCGCCATCGCCATCCTGATGAGCTACGGCGCCCAGCTCTCGGTGCTCACCCTGATGCCGATCATCTTCGTGTCCATGGGCTACACGCTCCAGGGAAGCCTGCTCTACAGCATGATCATCCAGAGCGGCAGTGTGCTCGGTGCTATCGCCGCCTCGATGTTCGGCTATTACTTCCCGCGCAAGAGGGTGCTGACCCTGGGTGCCGTCTTCGCCTGCCTTGCGGCGGTCTCGATCGCCTATCTCGGCACCAACATCTATCTGGTGCTGATGTTCGGCGCGATCTTCCAGTTCTTCGTGCTCTTGCTCAACACTTCGATCTGGATCTATGCGCCCGAACTCTTCCCGACCCGCATCCGCGCCTTCGGCGTGGCGCTGATCCTGGCAACCGGCTCGGCCGCGGGCTCCTTCATCCCAACCATCGCCGGCGCGCTCTTCGACGTCTACGGCATGGTCGGGGTCTTCGGTCTCGCCGCCGGCATGTATGCGGTCTTCGCCTTCTGCATCCAGCTCGGGCCCGAGACCTATGGCATGTCGATGGAAGACCTGACCCAGCCTGCCGATGCCGACCTCGCAAAGGCTGACACTTCTGAAATCAAAGTCGGCGCGGAACTGAGAACGTGAGTGCACATATCCTTCTGATTAACCCGAACAGCTCGCTTGCCACCAGCGACATGATGGTCTCCATCGCACGCCGGGCTGCATCAGGACGCATGGCCGTGGCAGTCGCCACGGCCATGCGGAACCCGCCGATGATCGTGACGCCCGAGCAGTTGGATGCGGCCGCTGCCGAGGTCGTCGAGATTGGCGAAAGGCATGAGGCTGGATGCCTCGGTATTGTCGTCAGTGCCTTCGGCGATCCCGGCCTTGCCGCCCTCAAACGCCGTCTCGCGATCCCCGTGATCGGCATCTGCGAGGCCTCGATGATCGAGGCCTCGCAGGGCGGCCGCAAGTTCGGCGTCGCCACCACGACGCCGGAATTGATCCAGGCGATCGACGACCGCGCCCGCGATCTCGGCGTCTGGGACCGGTATACCGGCATCCGCTGCACGTCAGGCGACCCGCTCGCGCTCTCCGCCAACCCCGAGCGCCTGCTGGAAGCCCTCGGCGACGCCGTCCGTCAGTGTGTTGAATTGGATGGCGCCGAGGCCGTCATCATCGGTGGCGGCCCGCTCGGCCAGGCGGCCGAACAGCTCCAGCCGCTGTTCCCAACGCCGATCATCGCGCCCATTCCGAGCGCGATCGACCGCATGCTCGACCTGATGCAGGTCGCCGCCTGATAGGCATTCATCATCGCAGCCACCCAAAAGGAGTATGGATCAGGCAACGGTAACGCCTGTTTCCACCGGTCGCCCTGTGGTATTTTCGCTGTTTCCAATTGGGCAAGACCGAAGCTGGGGCGGAGGTTGCGCGATGAAATCTATCCTGGCGGCATTCGTCGCGGTGGCGTCCTTTGCCGCGGCGGCCGTGGCCGGTCCCTTGCATGACGCGGCGCGGGACGGCGACACGGAACGCGTCAAACAGTTGCTCGACCAGGGAACCGACATAACCGAGCCCGATGCGGCCGGGGAGCCGGCGCTGTTGATTGCCGCTCTGAAGGGGCGCACCGAGGTTGTCGCGCTCCTCATCGAGCGCGGCGGCGACATCGAGATCCGCAACAAGGGCGGCCTGACGGCATTGCACGCCGCCGCCTATGGCGGCAATCTCGAAACCGTCAAACTGCTCGTCGCCAAGGGTGCTGCCGTCAACGACGTCGCCAACTTCTACAAGATGTCGCCGCTGCATGCGGCTGCCGAAGAGGGCCACGCCGAGATCGTGGCTTACCTGCTGACCAACAAGGCCGACATCGAGGCCAAGGAACGCAACGGCTACACCCCGCTGACGCAAGCGGGGTGGCGCTCCCACTGGCCGGCCGCCGAGCTGTTGCTGAAGGCTGGAGCCACCTGCCAGAAGGCCGACCTCGTCGGCGACTGGCTCTACGGCGAATGCACCAAACGACAATAACAAGCACATCCGGAAACGGAGGACATAGCATGTCTCGATATCCGATAACGGGCGCAATCACGGCGACGGCAGTGCTGTTCGCATTCGCCAGCCCGGGGTTAGCGGGAGAACCTGTCAACACCGGCTACTTCGGCGACGTGGCGATCAAGGGTTATGATCCGGTCGCCTACTTTACAGAGAACAAGGCGGTCGAAGGATCGCCCGAATTCAGCTATCGCTGGCTCGGCGCCACCTGGCAGTTCGCAAGCGCCGAGCACCGTGACCAGTTCATCAAGGAACCCACTCGCTATGCGCCGCAATATGGCGGCTACTGCGCCGACGGCGTCTCCTTCGGCACGGTGACGACCAACATCGATCCCAAGGCCTGGCGCATCATCGAGGACAAGCTGTATCTCAGCTACGATCCGGGCGCTGCTGACGGCCTTGTCAAGAACCCGAACAAGGTGGTCGATTCGCGCAAGCACTGGTCCGAGGTCGAGCAGACGCTGCTCACCGAGAAGGCGTCGATCAACTGGACGAAGCCTTCGCCCTGAGTGGCTTATCGCTCGGACGATGATCGCGATCACCGCTCGATCGAGAAGAACTTCAGAGCCTGCGGCGTGACGTTGATGTAGTCCGCCGTGCGCTCGCCCTTTGCCGTGTTGCGGTAGACGTAGCCACAAACCATGCGGTCGAGGAAATATCCGTCATACTTCTCGCAGAGCTGGTTGCCCTTCACCTCGATGCGGCCGGTGATGTTCGTATTGCTGGTGCGGTAGGCGGTGTTTCCGTCCTTGTCGAAGAACTGCGCGAAGCTCGTGCCGTTCTTGTGCACGCCAACCCAGGTCTTGTCATCGGTCAGTTGCTTGAGTTCCGCCGGGCCAAGCCGGTCGCTGGCAGCACCAACAAAGCCGAAGGGCCATTCCGGAATGCCAGCGACACGCAGGCCGAAAAGGTGACGATAGAGGTCCTCTTCGCGCCAGTAGTCATAGAGATAGCTATAATAGGTCAGGTTGGTGTCCGGAAAGAGTTTTAGCAGTTCCGCGGCTACTGCCGCTGCGCTCTGCTGATCGCCGCGCTGGGCATAGGCCGAGGCGAGATACTCCTTCACGGCTTCCGCCTTCGGCAGCGTCTCGCGCGCCGCTTCGATCAATGGGATCGCCTTTTCGAGGCGGCGCGCCGTGTAGTAGACGATGCCCGCCAGAAGCTGCAGGCTCGATGAGGGCGACGGATCGAGCCTGAGTGCCCGTTCGATATCGTCTAAGGCCTGCTCGTGCTCCCCGGTCTGGGCAAGGATCAGCGCCAGATTGGCGAGCGCCTCGGCATCGTTGGGCTGCATCGAGACAGCCCTAAGCGCCGATTCCTTTGCCTCCGAAGCGCGTCCATCGACGAGCTGCAGCAGCGCCAGCACCGTGTGGGCGCGCGCATTGTTGGCGTCGAGTTTCAACGCCTGCCCGGCCGCATCATAGGCGATCTTGCGTGCCACGGCCGCCGACCAGAGATAGTTGTAGTCGTTGCGCCAGACGTCGACCGCGATGCGGGCTATGCCGGCATGAGCATCGGCGAAATCGGGATCGAGATCGATCGCCCGCTGGTAAAAGGCGAGTGTCTGACGATTGGTCTCGACATCGCGCCAGATAAGGCCCTGCTGCTCAGCGCGCATGTAGTTGTCATAGGCTTCGAGATTATCGGTGGGGATCCGTGCCAACCGGTCGCGCTCGCCCTCGCTGAGCTTGACCTCAAGCGCGGCAATGATCTTGCCGATGACGTCATCCTGAACGGCGAAGAGATCGGCATATTGGCGGTCGTAGCGCTCCGCCCAGAGCGACAACCCGCTCACCGCGTCGAAGAGCTTGACGTTGATGCGCAGCCGCTGGTCGGCCCGCTGCAGCGTGCCCTCCAGCACATAATGCACGCCGAGTTCGGCGGCCACGTCCTGGATCTTGGTGGCGCTCCCTTTGAGCGCAAACACCGAGTGCCGGGCGATGACGAAGAGGCCGGACACTTTGGACAATTCGGTGATGAGATCGTCAGTCAGTCCCTCGGCCAAGTGGGCGTGGTCGCTGTCGCCGCTGACATTGATGAAGGGCAGCACCGCGACGGAAGGCTGGTCCGGCAGGGGATAGGCGAAACGCTGCGCCGGGCCGTCCTGCCCGATCCATGTCCACGGCTGCCACCAGGCGAGCGCAGCTGAAATTGCGATGGCCGCAAGCCCGACCATCAGCCCCTTTAACCAGGCAGTCTTTCGCCGGTTTTTCTCAACAACCGTCCTGCCCGCGGCTTCCGGGTCCAGGAGCACGCGGTAGACCCGGATCGGATCGCCGAGCCCCTTGACCGGCTGCTGCCCGAGCGACACGAAACCGGCCTTCAGCTTCGAGCTGACCTGGTCATAGGCCGTGCCGGATATCGCGATGCCGCCAGGCTCGGCCAATCCCTGCACCCGGTCGGCGATGTTGACGCCATCACCATGGATGTCGTCGCCCTCGACGATGATATCGCCGAGATTGATGCCGATGCGGAAATCCAGCCTCTCGCCACCTGGCCCCTTGTCGGCTTCTGCCGCCTTGCGCCTCTGGATTTCGATTGCGCACTGCGTCGCATCGACGACGCTGCGGAACTCGACGAGCAGCCCGTCGCCCATCGTCTTCACCAGACGCCCGTGATGCTCGATAAAAAGCGGCACCAGGATGTTGGAAAGGTCCGACTGGAATCGCAGGCGCGTCCCTTCCTCGTCCAGCCGGCTCAGGCGGCTGTAACCGACGACATCCGCGATCAGGACGGCAGCGAGACGGCGCTCCATCGACGAGCTCTCAACGTACGATGTACTCCAACACAGATGTTACCGCAGCTTGGCAGACGGCGCCATCGGCGCGGTCCGGCGATGGCGCCCCGCGTGCGTCGTAACCGTTACGTACTTGCGGTTCCCCGTCGAACTGGCACGATTTTGGGCTACCATCGGATGGAGTTTGCCACGCTAGGTGACGAAGCGAGCACCGCCGATGCAGCGCGGCAACTGACTGAGAAGGATCCGAGCATGATGTATTGTCGTTCGCTCTTCATGGCCGGCGCACTGGTGATGGCCGTCGCCACACAATCAACCGCCGCCGACCCCGTCACGGTCGGCGTCGACAACTTCGTCCGCGCCGAGAGCGACATGTATGCGGCCAGCATGGTCAAGGACGGCGCCTTCGGCAAATTCCTGCACCGCCGCGAACCGGCTTCGATCGACAACCAGACCGTCATTCGCCTCAACCGCGACACGCTCTATTCGTCGGCCGTGTTCGATCTCGATGCCGGGCCGGTTACCATCACCATGCCGGACGCGGGAAAACGCTTCATGTCGCTGCAGGTGATCAACGAGGATCACTACGTGCCCGAGGTCGTCTACGGCGCCGGCGAGACGACGCTGACGAAGGAAAAGGTCGGCACGCGCTACGTCGTCGTCGGCATCCGCACGCTCGTCGATCCGGCCGACCCGAAGGACATCGCCGAGGTTCACACCCTGCAGGACGCGATCAAGGCCAGCCAGCAAAAGGAAGGCAAGTTCGAGGTCCCGGCCTGGGATCCGGCCAGCCAGAAGAAGGTGCGCGAGGCGCTGCTCGCACTCGGCGCCACCATGCCGGACTTCAAGAAGGCCTTCGGCACCAGGCAAGAGGTTGATCCGATCCGCCACCTGATCGGCACGGCCACCGGTTGGGGCGGCAATCCGGACAAGGATGCGACCTATCTCAACATCACGCCCACTAAGAATGACGGCAAGACGATCTACAAGCTTGACGTCAAGGACGTGCCGGTCGATGCCTTCTGGTCGGTCAGCGTCTACGATGCGCAAGGCTTCTACGAGAAGAACCGGTATGATGCCTATACCATCAACAACATCACCGCAAAGAAGGGCGACGATGGCAGCGTTGCGATCCAGTTCGGCGGCTGCGACGGCAAAATCCCCAACTGCCTGCCTGTGGTCGACGGATGGAACTATACCGTGCGGCTCTACCGGCCCCGGAAGGAGATCCTCGACGGTTCCTGGCGCTTTCCCGAGCCGCAACCGGTGAACTAGGCTCTCCGCGTCGCGAATCAGGGATGGGAGACCGGGCGTATGGCATTCCAGGACGACGACCTCGCCGCGTTCGCCGAGCATGGCGCAAGGCGCCTGCCCGCCGCGGAGGTCGGGGATCACATCGGGCACAATGGCGCGCGTATCTGGTATGCGACCTATGGAACGGGCAGGCCGGTGATCCTGCTGCATGGCGGCCTCGGCCATAGCGGCAACTGGGGCTTTCAGGTCCCGACGCTGCTTGAGGCCGGGCACCGCGTCATCCTGATCGACAGCCGTGGCCACGGCCGCAGCACCCGCGACACCAGGCCCTACACCTATGAGCTGATGGCGTCGGACGTGCTCGCCGTTATGGACAGGCTCGAGCTTCAAAAAGCAGCCTTTGCCGGCTGGAGCGACGGCGCCTGCATTGCGCTCGTCCTCGCCTCGATGGAACCGGAGCGTGCCGCCGGCGTCTTCTTCTTCGCCTGCAACATGGACCCGAGCGGAACCATGGAAATCGAGCCGAGCCCGGTGCTCGACCGATGCTTCGGCCGCCATTCGAGCGACTACAGACAGCTGTCGGCAACGCCGGATGATTTCGGCGCCTTCGTCGATGCCGTCAGCGAGATGCAGAAGACTGAGCCGAACTACACCGCTGAAGAACTCGGCCGGATCCGCGTACCGGTCGCGATCGTCCAGAGCGAAAACGACGAGTTCATCAAGCGCGAGCACGCCGACTATCTGGCGCGCAGCATTCCCGGCGCCAAATTCATCCTGCTCCCCGACGTCAGCCACTTCGCCCCGCTGCAGCGGCCAGAGCGCTTCAACGTCGCGCTCATCGGCTTTCTGGCAAGCCTTCCCGACTGACTGCATGCCCCGGGTGCGACGGCCTCCGTGCGAATGGACGGGCCAAGACCGGCCCGTCTGCCTGCCGTTCGAACGAGATTACTCGGCCGCCTCACTCTCCGGCATCGGCACGTAGTTGAGGATCGGCGACAGCCAGCGCTCGACCTCGCGCACCGGCATGCGCTTGCGTGTCGCGTAATCCTCGATCTGGTCGCGCTCCACCTTGGCGACACCGAAGTAATAGGCCTCGGGGTGGCCGATATAGAGGCCTGACACTGACGAACCCGGCCACATCGCATAACTCTCGGTGAGGCTGACGCCAATCGCAGCTTCCGCATCGAGCAGCCGGAAGAGCGTCGCCTTTTCCGTATGGTCGGGCTGCGCCGGATAGCCCGGCGCCGGACGGATGCCGGCATAGGGCTCGCCGATCAGATCCTGCGGCGTGAAAACCTCGTCGGCCGCATAGCCCCAGAGCTCCTTGCGCACATATTCATGCATGCGCTCGGCGAAGGCTTCGGCAAAGCGGTCGGCCAGCGCCTTGACCAGGATCGAGGAATAGTCGTCGTTGGCGCGTTCGAAACGCTCGGCAATCGCAACCTCCTCGATGCCGGCGGTGACGACAAAGCCACCAACATAGTCATTGGAGCTGCTGTCGGCAGGGGCGACGAAGTCGGAAAGGGCCACATTCGGGCGACCGTCGCGCTTCGTCAGCTGTTGGCGCAGCGTGAAGAAGGTCGCAAGCTCAGACGACCGGTCTTCTCCAGTGAAGAGCCGGATGTCGTCGCCGACCGTGCCGGCCGGCCAGAAGCCGACCACCGCCTTCGGCGCAAACCACTTCTCCTCGATGATCTGCGCAAGCATCGACTGGGCGTCGTCGAACAGTTGCCGGGCGGCGGCACCTTGCGCCTCGTCCTCCAGGATCCTCGGATAAACGCCCTTCAGTTCCCAAGTCTGGAAGAACGGGGTCCAGTCGATGTAGCGGGCAAGCTCCGCCAGATCCCAGCTCTCGAAGACCCGCGTGCCGAGGAAGGACGGCGCCTTCGCCTGATAGGCAGACCAGTCGACCTTGTGCTGGTTGGCGCGCGCCTGCGACAGCGGCAGCCGACGCTTTTCCACTTCGTTGCGGGCATGCGCCTCGGCAACCTTGCGGTATTCCGCCCGGACGGTCTCCATATAGTTGCCCCGCGCCTCCGGCGACAGCAGGCTCGAAACGACGCCGACGGCACGGCTGGCATCGGTGACGTAGACAGTCTGGCCACGATCGTAGCGCGGATTGATCTTGACCGCCGTATGGACGCGGCTGGTCGTCGCGCCGCCGATCAAAAGCGGAATGTCGAAGCCTTCGCGCTCGAGTTCGGAGGCGACATGCACCATTTCGTCGAGCGACGGGGTGATGAGCCCCGAAAGGCCGATGATATCGACCTTCCGCTCGCGCGCTATGTCGAGGATCTTCGCCGACGGCACCATGACGCCAAGATCGATGATCTCGTAATTGTTGCAGGCTAGCACGACGCCGACGATGTTCTTGCCGATGTCGTGCACGTCGCCCTTGACCGTCGCCATCAGGATCTTGCCGGCGCTTTCGCGCGCCTCGCCGCCATTGGCAAGCTTCTCCGCCTCCATGTGCGGCAGCAGCACGGCGACCGCCTGCTTCATGACGCGCGCGGATTTCACCACCTGCGGCAGGAACATCTTGCCGGAACCGAAGAGGTCGCCGACGACATTCATGCCGGCCATCAGCGGGCCTTCAATGACGTGCAGCGGCCGCGCGGCGGTTAGCCGGGCCTCTTCGGTGTCGATCTCGATATACTCGGTGATGCCGTTGACCAGCGCGTGCTCAAGACGTTTTTCGATCGACCATTCACGCCAGGAGAGATCCTTCTCGCGCGCCTGTGAGCCGCCCTGGCCGCGATAACGCTCGGCGATTTCAAGCATGCGCTCGGTCGAATCGGCGCGGCGGTTGAGCACCACGTCCTCGCAGGCCTCGCGCAGCTCCGGATCGATTGCATCGTAAACGGCAAGCTGGCCGGCATTGACGATGCCCATGTCCATGCCCGCCTGGATGGCGTGATAGAGGAAAACGGCATGCATCGCCTCCCGCACCGGCTCGTTACCGCGGAAGGAGAAGGAAAGGTTGGAGACACCGCCGGAGATATGCACATGCGGCAGCGCGGCGATGATCTCGCGCGTCGCCTCGATGAAGTCGACGCCGTAATTGTTGTGTTCCTCGATCCCGGTCGCCACGGCAAAAATGTTCGGGTCGAAGATGATGTCCTCTGGGGGGAAACCGGCCTCTTCCGTCAAGAGCTTGTAGGCGCGGCTGCAAATCTCGACCTTGCGCGCCATGGTATCGGCCTGACCGACCTCGTCGAAGGCCATGATGACGACGGCGGCGCCATAGGCGCGGCAGAGTTTCGCGTGGTGCAGGAAAGCCTCTTCGCCTTCCTTCATGGAAATGGAATTGACCAGCGGCTTGCCCTGAACGCATTTCAGGCCCGCCTCGATCACTTCCCATTTCGACGAGTCGATCATCACGGGAACGCGGGCGATATCCGGCTCGGAGGCGACGAGGTTCAAGAACTCGATCATCGCCTGCTTCGAATCGATCAGGCCCTCGTCCATGTTGATGTCGATGATCTGCGCGCCGTTCGCCACCTGGTCCCGCGCGACATCGAGTGCGGCCGAATAGTCGCCGGCGGTGATCAGTTTGCGGAACTTGGCCGAGCCGGTGACGTTGGTGCGCTCGCCGACATTGACGAAGGGAATGTCCGAGGTGAGCGTGAACGGTTCCAGGCCAGAGAGCCGCATCAGCGGTTCGACCTTGGGGATCTCGCGCGGCGGATGCTTGGCAACCGCTCTCGCGATCGCGCTGATATGAGCCGGCGTCGAGCCGCAGCAGCCGCCGACG
The DNA here is from genome assembly GCF_900103435.1 of Sinorhizobium sp. NFACC03. Lineage (NCBI taxonomy): Bacteria > Pseudomonadati > Pseudomonadota > Alphaproteobacteria > Hyphomicrobiales > Rhizobiaceae > Sinorhizobium > Sinorhizobium sp. NFACC03. The sequence goes on along the minus strand of NZ_FMXF01000006.1, from coordinate 232,866 downwards.
ATGTTGAGGAGGCCATCGCGCGCGAAGGCCTCCACTTGGGCGGCCATCTGCTCGGGTGTTTCGTCATATTGGCCGAACTCGTTCGGCAGGCCGGCGTTCGGATAGGCGCAGACGAAGGTGTCGGCAACGCACGAGAGTTCGTCGATATGGGCGCGCATGGCATTGGCACCGAGCGCGCAGTTGAGCCCGATGGTGAACGGATCGGCATGGCGAACGGAATGCCAGAAGGCGGTCGGCGTCTGGCCGGAAAGCGTGCGGCCCGAAAGGTCGGTGATCGTGCCTGAGATCATCACAGGCAGCTCGATGCCCTTTTCGGCGAAGACTTCCTTGGTGGCGAAGATCGCGGCCTTGGCGTTCAGCGTATCGAAGATCGTCTCGATCAGGATGATGTCGGCGCCGCCGTCGATCAGGCCTCGAATTTGTTCGGCATAGGCGATGCGCAGATCGTCGAAGGTGACGGCACGGTAGCCGGGGTTGTTGACGTCGGGCGAAATCGATGCCGTGCGGTTCGTCGGCCCGAGCGCACCGGCGACGAAGCGCCGGCGGCCATCCACGGCCTCGGCACGCTTGGCGGCACGACGCGCCAGCCGGGCACCGTCACGGTTGAGCTCATAGACCATGTCCTCCATGCCGTAGTCGGCCTGGGCGATTCGCGTCGAGGAGAAGGTATTGGTCTCGAGGATGTCCGCGCCGGCGATCGCATAGGCGTAGTGAATGTCCTCGATCGCCTTCGGCTGGGTCAGCGTCAGAAGATCGTTGTTACCCTGCTGATGACAGGCACAGCCACCGAACCGGTCGCCGCGAAAATGCTGCTCGATGAAGCCGAGCTGCTGGATTTCCGTGCCCATCGCCCCATCCATGATCAGGATGCGTTCACGCGCCGCTTGGGTGAGCGCCTCTTTGATCTCGGAGCCGTCGGGCTTGGAGGAAACGTCACCGAAAAGGGCGCCGATGGCGGACATGGGAAATCTCCCGTTCTGAAAACGACAAACAATAAGCAAGTCAATCACATAAAGATATCTTTATGTCAACATATGATCCAATCACATTTGGCCGTCGGGGCAAAGAAAATGGCCCGCCGCGATCGCGACGGGCCATCAAGAAAGGACCTGCTCCGGACTGGCAATCAGAGCCGCGCGAGGCAATCCTCGGTTTCGTAGATGGCGCAGAGGATGTGATAGAAGCTGCTGGCCGGTGCAGGCTCGTCAACGAAGCTGCCATCGGCCTTCTGCTTGTCGCGCCAGAGACCCGCGACTGGCGTCTCCAGGAAAGTCTGAAGCGCTGCCGCCGCCCGCGCAGCCGAAGCGAGATAACGCTCCCGCTCGGCGCCGCCGGTCAGCGCCGCGAAACGAACCGCGGCCTTTAGCCACTCGGTCTGCGGCCAGAGCCGCGCGATCGGGTCGGCCACCGAGAGATCGTCGAGAAGCGTCATGATCGCAACATTGCGGTTCGCACAGATGCCGTGCGCTTCGCCGATATCGAAGAGCCGCCGCGCTTTCACGATCGCCTCGGCGCTGCCGCGGCGCTCTGCCCAGCGCAATAGCAGCCAGGCCCATTCGAAGAGATGACCGGGCTCGACGATGCGGCCCTTCTCGCCGGCAATCGGCGCCCAGTCGTGATCGAAGAACTCACGCAGGACGCCGGTCTCAGCGTCGATGAAATGATCCATCGCCAGATCCGCAATCTCGTCCGCAAGATTGGCCCAGGCGACCTGATCGAAGCCCTCGACCGCCTCGCTGGCGAGGCAGGCCTCGAAGAGATGCATATGCGGGTTGGAACAAAGCGGCAGCCGTGGGGGATTGTCTTCCTCGAAACCGGCAACGGGATGCTTGACGTGCGCCTCGATCCGAGACCGAAGGTCGTTGCTGCGTTCGATCATTTCGGCCTTCCGTGCCGGCACGACCTCAGCGAGATAGGCGAAGGCGAGCAGCGCGAAGGCCTGATTGTAGAGATCGAAGGACGGATCGAGCAAATTGCCGTCGGCATCGGCGAGCGCGCCGTAGAAACCGCTCGGCTGCTTGAAGACGCGATCGAAATAGGCAAGCCCGCCTTCGGCGGCACCGCGCCAATCGCCGGCCCAGCCGCGCCAGCCGGCCTCCGAGAAGCAATAGACCTGTCGTGGCTGAACGCGCGCACGCCTGTTGGCGCGCGTCGGTTCACCCGCCATATCGATCGTCTCGACGAAGCCGCCAACCGCATCGACACCCTTGTCGCGCCAGAGCGGCAGGGCCTTGTCGGCCAGCCATTGCGAAAGAGCCTGGGACTGAGAGAAAATATCGCCTAACAACTCTCAGCCCTCAAGCTTCAACGCGTCATGATCCTTGCCGAGCAAGGACGAAAGCGCTTCGACGACCATGTTGTGGTCCTCGCGCTGCGGCAGGCCGGAAACCGTGACCGCACCGATGCAGCCGGTGCCTTTGACGACGATCGGGAAGCTGCCGCCATGCGCGGCGTAATCGGCATCGGCAAGCCCGAGTTTCGCCTGCAGGTTCGTCTGCGCCTTGGCGAGCTCGCGGCCGGTGGCATAGCTGCTCTTGAACAACCGGAAAACCGTGTTGCGCTTGCGGCGCACCCAGTTCGGATTGTCGGGCGTCGCCCCTTCGAGCGCGGCGTAGAACACCGGCATCGAAAACAGCGTGATATCGATGACCACGCCGAGCTTGCGCTCGACCGCCATCTTGCGCAGCAGCGCGCCGAGCTCCCAGGCCATTTCGAGATCGAAGCGCTCGAACTGCAATTCCTGTTCCTGCCGCGCGATGCGGCCCAAGTCCTTGTCGATATTCATGGGTTCAGTCCTTCCAGAGCCAGGCCGCACCGCGCACACCGGAACTGTCGCCATGCAGGGCCTTGCTGATGGGGGTTTCGAAGGTGTCGCCGAAGAGATAGTTGACCACCCGCGGCGGCACGTCGTCATAGATCTCGTCGACATTCGACATGCCACCGCCGAGCACGTAGACATCGGGGTCGACGATGTTGGTGAGCAGCGCCAGGCTGCGCGCTAGCCGGTCGACAAAGCGCTCGTAGACGCCCGTTGCAACCGGGTCGCCCGCCCGCTTTGCCTCGATGATGTCGCGCCCGCGCTTTTCGACACCTGTCGTCAGGCGATAGTCGAGTTCGACGCCGGTACCGCATGCATACATATCGAGGCAGCCGTGTTTGCCGCACCAGCACTTGTGGCCGGGATACTCATCCTTCGTCATCCAGGGCAACGGATAATGGCCGATCTCGGCGGCAACGCCCTGGTAGCCGGCATGCACCTTCTTGTCGATCGCGAGGCCCCCGCCATGGCCGGTGCCGACGATGACGCCGAAAACCACATGGGCTTGCCTGCCGGCACCGTCGACCGCTTCCGAAACCGCCAGGCAGTTGGCGTCGTTGGCGAGCCGCACCGCACGGCCGAGCGCCGCCTCCAGGTCACGCCCGAGCGGCTTGCCATTGATCAGCACCGCATTGGAGTTGCGCACGATGCCGGTGCGCGGATTTGGGCTGCCGGGAATGCCGATGCCGATCGAGCCCGTTTCGCCCGCCGTCTGCTCGGCGGCGGCAACGAGATCGAGAACGGCACGGATGCAATCGTCGTAGCCGCTGGTCGGGGTCGCGACGCGATGTCGGGCGCGCGTTTCGCCATCGCGGCCAAGCGCGATGACTTCCATTTTCGTGCCGCCCCAATCTATTCCGATGAACATATGTGGATCAGGTCTCTGAAGAAGGTATCAAGGGGAGCGCCTGCCTCCTCAAGCCGACGCTTGCCTTGCTTAGCATTCGAAAGACCTGCAAGACCAGCCCCCGTTTCGTAATCGATTTCAACCCGAGGGGACCCCGGCGACGCGCCGCCCTTTTCAGGATAGCCGAAGCTCGGCACGGCCTGCATTTCCGCCGGCACCCATGCAAAAACACTTGGCGAAGAGGCCTTGCTTTTGTATGGGTGCTATCCAAGTGGTCCCGTAGCTCAGCAGGATAGAGCATCAGATTCCTAATCTGGGGGTCGCGCGTTCGAATCGCGCCGGGATCACCATTTCTCCCAATTTCTTACCGGATTTGGACGCGGCACCTGTCGCGGCATCTCCGTGGAGAGCAGCCGGCAAATTTGGGGACGTCGATGGTTCGATTGCTCGTAACCTATATGGAGATGCAAGAGCGGCCAGCCGGGGAAGCGCCTCCATCTCCGGTCGAGGGTGCGCGGGTCCTGCCCGAGTTGCCCGATGCCGCCACGTTCCTATCGCTCTACCGCGCCGTCGGCGATCCGTTGCGCTGGGATCAGCGCCTGCGCATGAGCGCAGCCGATCCCGACGGTTTTCTTCGCAGCGAATCGACTGGCCTCTACATCCTGCGGGTGGACGAGCGAGCGGTCGGGCTCTGCGAATTCGACCGCGTCGGGACACCCGACATCGAGCTCACCCATTTCGGCTTGGTCCCCGAGGCGTACGGCAGGAAGCTCGGACCGTTCCTGCTCGACAGCGCGCTGCGCGCTGTCTGGAGCGGCGGACCGAACCGCATCTGGCTGCACACGGACGAATGGGATCACCCAAAGGCGCAGGACACCTATCGCCGCGCCGGCTTCAGCGTTTTCGCGCAGAAGCTCGAAGAGGTCGATGGCTAGCGAAGCGGCTGCCATGCCGGGCCGCGCCAGGCTCTCAACGCCTGCAAGAAGACCTGAAGTCTCGACGGCAAAAACCGCCGCGTCGGATAGACCGCATGCACAAAGACATCCGGCGCCGACCATCCGGGAAGCACGCGCACGAGCTTGCCGCTCCCAAGCAGGCTGTCGCAGAAGATCGGCGGAAGCCGGCCGATGCCATGGCCGCGCTCGGTGATGGCGCTGGCCGACTGGATATCGTGGACCGAGACGGCTCCGGTCACGTGAAGCCTGATCGATTCGTCCCCGTTGACGAGATGCCATTCGGTTTCGTTGCTCCGGGCATTGACCAGCACACAACGGTGGTCGCGCAGATCTTCCGGCACGGAAGGCATGCCGTGTTCGTGCACGTATTCGGGAGCAGCCACGAGGAAGTGGGTGCTCCTGCCGATGCGCTGTGCGACGAGCGACGAATCGCGCAATTCGCCAAATCGGACCGCCACGTCGATGTTTTCGGCAACGAGATCCATGAACATGTTTGTGACCAGCAGGTCGACCTCGATCTCGGGGTATTTCTTCAGGAAACCAGACAGGAAATCAAAGAACGGCGGCTGCCCGAGAGTCATGGGGACTGTGATGCGCAAAAGCCCTTCGGGTTTTCTTTGCGCTTCGCTCAGGACCCGTTCCGCGTCGTGAAGCTGCTTCAGCGGTTCGCTGCACTCCGCGTAGTAAGCGCGCCCCTGAAGCGTGAGGTTCAGTTTGCGCGTCGTCCGCTGCAACAGAGTGACGCCCAGTTGCTCCTCAAGGGCCGTCACTTTGCGGCTAACCGTTGAAACCGGCATGCCGAGCGCGCGCGCCGCCCGGCTGAAACTCTCGAATTGCGCAACGGCAGCGAAGACCGCGATATCGTTCAGATCGACCATGGCAACGATTTTTTGCACTGATGGAAAAGTAATTCCAGATAATTTCATCTAATCGTGCAATCGCACCTCGACCATATTGATCCCACGAACGCAATCCAACCGTGGAGAGATCAAATGACCAACGAGGTCGCCATCATCACCGGCGCGTCCCAGGGTATCGGCGCGGGCCTTACAAACGCCTTCCTCGCTCAGGGCTACAGTGTCGTCGCAACCTCGCGAAGCGTCAGCCAGTCCCGGGACATCGTCGAATCGGACCGGCTGGCCCGCGTCGACGGCGATATCGCCGATCCGGCCACGGCGAAACGCGTGGTCGAAACCGCGATCGACCGGTTTGGCTCGATCGACGCGCTCGTCAACAATGCCGGCATCTTCTTCACCAAGCGCTTCGTCGACTACACCGCTGAGGACTACCGCCAGCTGAGCGCGACGAATATCGAAGGCTTCCTCCACACGACCCAACTGGTCGTCAGGCAGATGCTGGCGCAGAAGAGAGGCGGCAGCATCGTCAGCATCACGACGCCGCTGGCCGATCGCCCGATCGCGGGCATGAACGCCTCGGTCGCGATGCTGACCAAGGGCGGCATCAATGCGATCTCGAAGAATATCGCCATGGAATACGCAAGGGACGGAATTCGCGTCAACGTCGTTGCCCCCGGCGTCGTCGACACCCCGCTCCACAAGGACAACCCGAAGGATTTCCTCAACACGCTCTCGCCGATGCACAGCATTTCCAGCGTCGATGAGATCGTGGATGCCGTCCTGTTCCTGACCAGGGCGCCGCGCGTCACCGGGGAGGTGCTGAACGTCGACGGCGGCGCGCATTTGGGCAAATGGTAAGCCGCGGGCAAGCGACCGCCGCTGGCGCAGAACAGCGGCTGAATGAACTCGGCATCGCGCTGCCTCCTCCACCGACACCGTTCGGCAACTATGTCGAAGGGGTCAGGATCGGCAAGCTGCTCTATCTGAGCGGCATGCTGCCGGTCATCGACCGCAAGCCGCAGGTCGTCGGCCGACTTGGGGTCGAATTAACGGTCGATGAGGGACGTCGCGCGGCGGAAATCGCTACCCTGAGTGCATTGTCGGCAATCAAGGCTGAGCTCGGTTCGCTCGACAAGGTCGCTGCCATCGCCAAGCTCGGCGTCTACATCGCAACATCAGGCGATTTCCGCGACCACCCCGCGGTCGCCGATGGCGCATCCGACCTGCTGGCCGATGTCTTCGGTCCCGAGCTTCTCTCGGGCCGTATCGTCCTCGGCGTCGCCAGTCTTCCGCTGGGATTGCCGGTAGAAACCGAGCTTCTGGCCGAAGTGGCAGATTGAGAGCATCGGTCGGCGGCGATCCACGCCGCCGACTTTCGGGACGGAAGTCAGGTCGTCATTTGCCTGTCACGAACAGAAGCTATTGAACAGTCACACCTTCTTGATGACCACGGATGAACTGGCGTCGATCGAAGGTGATGAGGAAGGTCGGGTTTTGCCCCGGCCTTTTTTGTTTCGGCCATTGCCTACAGTGTCGTCGCAGCCTGCTCTGGCCGGTACCGTTCCCGTCCCATTCCCATGACCGCTCGAACCACCAGGATTGAAACCACAGCGACCATTGCGCCGGCGATCACATCACTCAAATGATGTCCACCTTCCGGCAGGGTACCGATGATCATCACTGCGTTCAAAACAGCGATCGGGCCGGCGGCCCAGCGGACGCTGCGCAGGGAATAGACAACCATGATCCCAAGGGCCGTGTGGTAGGAGGGGAAAGTCACAAGGCCTTGCGCGTTCGCAACAAACAGGTTGAAATTGTCCCCCGACCTCAGCCTCAGCAGTTCGGAGTAGTGCCACATCCCGGCTTGTGCCGTAAACGCGTCGAAGGTTTCGGGCGGCGGATCGAAATAGGCATAGGCGCCCGCGGCCGGAAACATCGCCATCAACAGGCCGGTAAACACCGAGGAAACCGCAAGCAGCGCGACGAACTCCAAGGCTTTGTCCGCTCGCCGAGCCGCACTGTACAAGAGAAACAGCGCAATCACCTGAGGCGTCAGGCTGTGATAGGCGATTACCAATGCCCATGCGACCGGCGGAGACCCGTTCGTCGTCGCCAGAAACGAACGCCAATCGAAGCCTAGCGCCGCGTCGAGTGCGGCCAATTTGCCATCGACCAGGGGAACCTGGGTTGCCGAGGCCAAATACATGAAGATGGCGCTGACGAAGCCGAGTGGTAGAAAGATCGTGGAAACCGCGACCAGCACAATCAGGCGGTCCGCAGCCCATCGCATCGCACCGGCCGCCCACGAACTTTCATCGCGCAGGCGGTAGAGAACAAGCCTGCCGATCAGATAGGCAGCCAAAGCGGCCGACGCCGCCTTCGCAAGGTGAGCAAAGTTTCGCGGATCAAGGCTGATTGTTGAAAACGGCAGCCACACAACATCAATCGCCGCGAACAAGACAGTCACGGCAACGATGATCGAAACCAAACGACGATTAGCCCCCATATCGACATAGAACCATTCTTTGCCAGTACCGGCAATACTTGGTTCAACTCGAGCAAGGGCCGCGTCACTGCTTTCCCGAACAGGGATCAACCACCTGCAGGCTTAGGCAAAATCGGCCCGGAATCACAGCGTTCGCAGCACTTCAATCATCCGGCCGGCAGACGCGCAGGCGATGGCCATCCGGGTCGAGTGCGACGAAGGTGCGGCCGAAGACGGCCGTTTTCAGCTCCTGCTCGATCGTAAGCCCCCGCTCCCGCCAAGCGGTATAGAGCCGCTCGACCTCGGCATCGTCCTTCACCATGAAGGCGATTTCCGAGCGATGGCCCGTGCCGGAGGACATGAAATCCTTCGCCGCCGTGGACCAGAGACTGAAGGTCAGGCCGTTTTCCAGTTCGAAGGCGACATAGCTTGGAAAGGCGGCGGCGGGCTCGCGATCGAGCAGGTCGGTGTAGAAGCGTGCGCTCGCCAGCGGGTCTTCGACATAAAGCAGGATGAGGTTTGGTGACAGCATGGTCGGGTCTCCCGTTTCGACAACGCGACCCTGGGCATAATGACTGTCAGCTTCCGTCAGCATGGACCGACGGCGCAGAAAAACCGCAGGTACATCGGAGCCGGCGGCTTTCACATTGGTTGGGAACGAGGCGCGTCAGAAGACGGCCAAGTATTTCAACAGAGAGATGATGCCGATGATGATGACGATGATCTGGACGATCTGTTTGGCGCGCGCGTCGAGCGGCAGCCGCTGGACGAGATAAAGCACCAACACGATGACAAGGAACGTAATCAGGATTCCGATAAGCAGCCCCATGGATCAACTCCCTTTTCACAACGACAGCGCGATAGCGCCGGGATTGTAACTATGGAGCGAGGGTAAAAGTTCCGATTCTCCCGGAAACTTCTTTAGCCGGGTTGGTTGGAGAAGTTGCGGGGCAGCCTCCGCGTCAAGGCGCAGGCTTGCAGGCGATGCCCTGGTCCTGTTCGCCCTTCGTCGCGTCGAAAAGCGTCGCTTCGTCACCCTTGGTCCACCAGATATACTGGCCGCCGGCATATTTGGCGCCCGAAGCGGCAACCACATTGGCGGCGACGACGAAGGTATCGTCGATCGTGAAAGTCACCAATGAAACCGGGCCGGCATTGATGTACTCCGCTTCGACGGGCTTGCCGCCGCAGTCATAGCGCACCGATCGCCGATCCACCGCACCGGCTCCCGGAGCACGGAACGTCACGTCGATCCCTTCGGAACCCACCGTCATCGACGCCAGTTTGATCGCGGTCCTGCCCTCCGCCTTGTTGAGCACGAGTTTCGATCCCTCGACTGCCCAGGAGAGTTCGCTGCCAAGCGCCTCCAGGAATTTCTGTTCCTGGGTCATCGCCGCCGGCACGCACATCTTGCGTGTCGATGCGGCCGGGCCGAAGGTGATCTTCGTGCCCGACAGACTGAAGGTGCCGGTGAAATGGTTGCAGCCGGCCATGCCGCCGTAAGTGCCGTCCTCGCGGATTTCCAGCGTCGATTGCAGATCGTCGATGACGCCGCCGCCGCCGATATCTTCGGCAAGCCAGGTACCGACGAGCTGCGGCGGAACGTTTTCGGCTGCAACCGGCTGCATCGAGGCCATCTCGATGGTCACGCAGGCGCAGGAAACGGCGGTAATGATCTTCAGCATCGCGAACTCCTTCGGGCTCCGACTCAAAGCAGTCCGATTCTTAGCCCGTGGACGACACGGATTGAAGACCGCGCCCTTGTTGCCGGCGGAATTCGCCTGTAGAGCCTAGCAAACAACATAAAAAACTCGGATCGATCTCGCGAAGATCACGTGTCCGCAGCGCAGGCTGCGCCGGGCATCCCGTCCGAAAAGAAGAACATGGGTATTGGCATGGCATCCCGCGACAGTGCGAAGCGCCGACTGACGATCCTCGGATCAACCGGTTCGATCGGCACCAACACGCTCGACGTCATCGAGCGCCTTGGCGGTCGCGAGCGCTTCGACGTCGTCGCCGTCACCGGCAACGGCAACATCCCCCTGCTCGCAGAACAGGCCGTGAAGGTTGGCGCAGAACTCGCCGTCACCGCCAACGAAAACCAATTCGAAAACCTGAAGGCAGCCCTTGCCGGCACCGGCATTGCCGTCGCCGCCGGCAGGAGCGGTCTGATCGAGGCAGCCGAACGCGACGCCGACTGGGTAATGGCGGCGATCGTCGGCAATGCCGGTCTTGCCCCGACGCTGGCAGCCGCCCGCCGCGGCGCCGACATCGCGCTTGCCAACAAGGAGTGCCTGGTTTCCGCCGGAAGCCTGTTCATCGACGCGGTGAAGACGGGTGGCGGCCGGCTGCTGCCTGTCGACAGCGAGCACAATGCCATCTTCCAGGTGCTGGACGAGCACCAGCGCCACGCGGTCGAGCGCATCATCCTGACGGCTTCGGGTGGCCCCTTCCGCACCAAGTCGCTCGAGGAGATGCGGCATGTAACCGCCGATGTCGCTCGCGCCCATCCCAACTGGTCGATGGGCCTGAAGATCTCGATCGACAGCGCCTCCATGTTCAACAAGGCGCTGGAGATGATCGAGGCGAAACACCTCTTTGCCCTCAAGCCGGAGCAGGTCGAGGTGATCGTGCATCCGCAGTCGGTGATCCATTCGATGGTCGGCTACACGGATGGCTCGGTGCTGGCGCAGCTCGGCTGCCCGGACATGCGCACCGCCATCGGCTACGCGCTCTCCTATCCGAGCCGCTGCAGCCTGCCGATCGAGCGGCTCGATTTCGCCAAGCTGTCGCGCCTCGATTTCGAAGCGCCGGACGAAGTGCGCTTCCCGGCAATCCGTTTGGCGCGCCGCGCCATGGTCGAGGGCGGCGTGCAGGGGGCCGTGCTCAACGGCGCCAAGGAAACGGCGCTCGACGCCTTCATCGCCGGACGAACCGGCTTTCTCGCCATGGCCGAGATCGTCGAAAAGGTCATGGACAAGCTCGCCGACCTGCCGGCGGCCGCAACCATGGGCGATGTTTTCGCCGCCGACGAAAAAGCCCGGCAACTGGCGGCCGGGCTGCTTCAATAACTGGTCTGGTCGGGCATCCCGCCCCTCATCCGCCTGCCGGCACCTTCTCCCCGCCTGCGGGGAGAGAGTTAATCCTCGGGTTAAACCCGAGGAGAGGGGCAGATTCGCCGAAAGATAGGCTTGGGCTTACGCGACGGCGCGCGCGAGCGCACAGCGCGACCACAGCGAATGCAGCGCGTTGACGAGATGGTCGATATCGGCATCCGAATGCAGCGGCGTCGGGGTGATGCGCAGGCGCTCGGTCTTCTTGGGCACCGTCGGATAGTTGATCGGCTGCACATAGACGCCGAAATTGTCGAGCAGCAGGTCGGAGATCCACTTGCACTTGGCAGCGTCGCCAACCATGACCGGCACGATATGGCTCGGGTTCGGCATATGCGGAATGCCGCGCTGGTCGAGCAGCGAACGCAGACGACGGACGCGCTCCTGGTGTGCGAAGCGTTCGACCTGGCTTTCCTTCAGGTGGCGGATCGAGGCGAGCGCACCGGCGGCAAGCGTTGGCGGCAGCGCCGTGGTGAAGATGAAGCCGGAGGCAAACGAGCGGATGAAGTCGCAGAGCGCCGCAGAACCGGTGATATAGCCACCCATGACGCCGAAGGCCTTGCCGAGCGTGCCTTCGATCACCGTCAGGCGATGCATCAGGCCTTCGCGCTCGGCAATACCGCCACCGCGCGGACCGTACATGCCGACGGCATGCACTTCGTCGAGATAGGTCATGGCGCCGTACTTGTCGGCGAGGTCGCAGAATTCCTTGATCGGCGCGATGTCGCCGTCCATCGAATAAACCGACTCAAACGCGATGATCTTCGGCGCGCGCGGATCGGCGGCGGCGAGCTTGGCTTCGAGGTCAGCGACCGAATTGTGCTTGAAGATGACGCGTTCGCACTTGGAGTGACGGATCCCCTCGATCATCGAAGCGTGATTCCCGGCGTCCGAGAAGACGATGACGCCAGGAATCTTCGAACAGAGCGTCCCGAGTGCGGCCCAGTTGGACACGTAGCCCGAGGTGAACAGCAGCGCCGATTCCTTGTCGTGCAGGTCCGCGAGCTCGCGCTCAAGCAGGACGTGGTAATGGTTGGTACCGGAGATGTTGCGGGTGCCGCCGGCGCCGGCGCCGCATTCGTCGATGGCGCGCTTCATCGCCTCGGTGACGATGGAATGCTGGCCCATGCCGAGATAGTCGTTCGAACACCAGACGGTGACTTCCTGAACGCCCGCAGCCGTGTGGCGCGCTGCCTTCGGGAAGTTGCCGCGATGACGGGCGAGGTCTGCGAAAACCCGGTAGCGGCCTTCCTGATGCAGCCCGTCCAGCTCGTTCTTAAAGAAATTCTCGAAATCCATCATTTTCTCCAGTGCCCGGTCGCTTTTCTTCAATCAAAGCGACCTGGGGTCAACCTCGGAATGCTCGGCATCTGCCAACTGCGGCAAAAGGCCCCTGAAGCGCTGCGTGTCCAATGAATGCATCCGGAATGATCTAGCATTTTCGGACCGAAGCATCTTCGCTGCTTTCACTGAAACCGTTTCAACCTGGAGAGCCCTAGTTTTGAAACATTCCAAAGAAAGCCTTAGCGCATGTTCATCTCTTCAAGCTTGATCGAAGTCAAGCAAGGATGAAAAAAGGGCGGCCGAAGCCGCCCCCTTTTTTTGCTGTTTGGCGATACCCCATGCCGGTCAAGCCGCTGCCACGGCGCGCTTGGCCATGACCTTCACCAGATTGGCGCGGTAGGCCGCGTCGGCGTGAATGTCGGAGAGCAGCTCCGAGGCATCGACGCTGACATTGCTGAGCGCGTCCGGCGACCAGTTGGCAACCAGCGCCGCCTCCATATCGCCATGCCGGAACACCCCGTTCGCTCCCGCTCCGGTAACGGCCACCCGGACGTCGCCATTGTCCCGTCGCGCGACGAACACACCGGTCATCGCGTAGCGCGACGCCGGATTGGCGAACTTCTGATAGGCAGCCTTCGCAGGCGCATCGAAGGTAATGGCGGTGACGATCTCGCTGTCCTCCAGCGCCGTTTCGAACAGGCCGGTGAAGAAATCATCTGCCGCAATCTCGCGCTTGTTGGTCACGATCGTCGCACCGAGCGCCAGCATCGCCGCCGGATAATCGGCCGCTGGGTCGTTGTTGGCGATGGAGCCGCCGATCGTGCCCATGTGCCGCACATGCGGGTCGCCGATATGGCTGGCAAGGCTGCAGATCGCCGGACAGACGGCTTTGAGCGCCGCCGACGACGCCACGTCATAATGTGTCGTGGCGGCGCCGATCCGCACTGACCGGCCGGAAACCGTGATGCCTTGCATCTCGGCGATATGCCGGAGGTCAATGAGATCGCTCGGTGCCGCCAGCCGCTGCTTCATCGTCGGGATCAGCGTCATGCCGCCGGAGACATACTTGCCTTCGCCGGCCGCTTCCATTCGGCTGACGGCATCCTGAACCGAGGACGCCCGGTGATATTGAGTCTCGTACATGCGGTGTCCTCCCGTTCACTTGGCCGCGTGCGCCGCCGCCCACACCTTCTGCGGTGTTGCCGGCATGGTGAGCGCGTTGTTGCCGATGGCATCCGTAATGGCGTTGATCAGCGCCGGCGGCGAGCCGATCGCGCCCGCCTCACCGCAACCCTTGATCCCCAAGGGATTGTTCGGGCAGGGCGTGTTCGAGGTCGAGACCTGGAACGACGGCAGATCGTCGGCACGCGGCATGGCGTAGTCCATGTAGCTTGCCGTCAGCAGCTGGCCGGAGGGGTCGTAATGCACCCCTTCGAGCAGCGCCTGGCCGATGCCCTGGGCAATGCCGCCATGCACCTGCCCCTCGACGATCATCGGGTTGATGATGTTGCCGAAGTCGTCGGCGGCAACGAACTGCACGATCTTCGTTCGCCCCGTGTCGGGATCGACCTCCACCTCGCAGATGTAGCAACCGGCCGGGAAGGTGAAGTTGGCCGGATCGTAGAAGGCGCCCTCCTTCAGGCCCGGCTCCATGCCCGCGGGCAGGTTATGGGCGGTGTAGGCGGCAAGTGCCATCTGGAACCAGGGCACCGCCTTGTCGGTGCCGGCAACCTTCAGTTCGCCGTTCTCAATCACGATGTCGCTTTCGTCCGCTTCCATCAGATGCGCGGCGATCTTCTTTGCCTTGGCCTCCACCTTGTCGAGCGCCTTGACGACCGCCGACATGCCGACCGCGCCGGAGCGCGAGCCGTAGGTGCCCATGCCCATCTGCACCTTGTCGGTATCGCCATGCACGATGTTGACGCTGTCAATCGGAACGCCGAAGCGGTCGGCGACGAGCTGGGCAAAGGTGGTCTCGTGGCCCTGGCCGTGGCTGTGCGAGCCGGTCAGCACTTCGATCGTGCCGACCGCATTGACCCGCACCTCGGCCGATTCCCACAGACCGACGCCGGCCCCGAGGGAGCCCACCGCCGCCGACGGCGCGATGCCGCAGGCCTCGATGTAGCAACTCATGCCGATGCCGCGCTTCATGCCGCGGCGATCGGCTTCCGCCTTGCGGGCGGCAAAGCCGTTCCAGTCGGCCGCCTGCATCGCTGCGTTCAGCGACGCTTCGTAGTCGCCCGCGTCATAGTTCATTATCACGGGCGTCTGGTGCGGGAAGGAGCGGATGAAGTTGACCCGCCTCAGTTCCGCCGGTGAGACCCCGAGTTCGCGCGCCGCCGTCTCCATGGTGCGTTCGAGCAGATAGGTCGCCTCCGGCCGCCCGGCGCCGCGATAGGCATCCACCGGTGCGGTGTTGGTGTAGACCGTGCGCACATTCGCGTGGATCGCCGGGATGTCGTACTGGCCGGAAAGCAGCGTCGCATAGAGATAGGTCGGCACCGCCGAGGAGAAGAGCGACATATAGGCGCCGAGATTGGCGATCGTGTCGACCTTCAGCCCGATGATGCGATTGTTCGCATCGAAGGCCATCTTCACCGTCGACACGTGGTCGCGGCCATGCGCATCGGTCAGGAACGCCTCGGTCCGATCCGATGTCCATTTGACCGGCACGCCGGTACGCTTCGAAGCCCAGAGACAGACGATCTCCTCCGGATAGATATAGATCTTCGAGCCGAAGCCACCGCCGACATCGGGCGCGATCACCCTGAGCTTGTTTTCCGGAGCGACATTATAAAACGCGCTCATCACCAGCCGCGCCACATGCGGGTTCTGGCTGGTGGTGTAGCAGGTATAGTGGTCGTCGCCGACGTCATAGATGCCAAGTGCGGCCCGCGGCTCCATCGGATTGGGCGAGAGCCGGTTGTTATGAATCGTGACCTCGGTGACATGCGCAGCCGTTGAGATCGCCTTGTCAGTCTCCGATTCGTCGCCGATCTGCCAGTCGAAGATCAGGTTACCGGGCGCTTCCGGATGAAGCTGTGGCTGTCCCGCCTCAAGCGCTTTCGACGCATCGATCACGACGGGAAGCTCCTGGTAGTCGACGACGACGGCCTCTGCCGCGTCACGCGCCTCGGCCACGCTATCGGCAACCACGATCGCCACGGCGTCACCGACATAGCGCACAGTCTCATGCGCGAGCGGCCGCCAGGCGCCCATCTTCATCGGCGTTCCATCCTTGGAGTGGATCATCCAGCCGCAGATCAGGTTGCCGATGCCATCGGCGAGAACCTGCTTGCCGTCGAGCACGTCGATGACTCCAGGCATGCCCTTGGCCGCAGACGCATCCACCTTCAGAATCTTCGCGTGCGCATGCGGGCTGCGCACGAACACCGCATATTTCATGCCCGGCACGGACATGTCGTCCGTATAGCGGCCCTTTCCGGTCAGGAACCGCTTGTCTTCCTTGCGCGCCACCCGCGCGCCAATGCCTTCAACGCCCATTGCCTATCTCCTCCCGAGATATCCAGCGACAGTCCTTCGATGACATGCCTTCGGGGCGAGGTCCCGCCCCCAAATCTACCGCTATTCTGCGGCCACGCGGGCGCCGCTCATCTCAGCGGCGGCAGCAAGGATCGCCTTGACGATATTGTGATAGCCGGTACAGCGACAGATGTTGCCTTCGAGCTCGGCGCGCACCGTCGCCTCGTCCAGTTGGCCCTGGTGCCTTCGGATCATGTCGACGGCCGTCATCACCATGCCGGGTGTGCAGAAGCCGCATTGCAGGCCGTGATTGGCCTTGAACGCCGCCTGCACCGGATGGAGTTCGCCGTCCGCCGCCAACCCTTCGATGGTGGTGATCGTGGATCCGGCCGCCTGTGCGGCGAGGATGGAACAGCTCTTGACCGATTTTCCGTCCATATGGATGACGCAGGCGCCGCACTGCGACGTGTCGCAGCCGACATGGGTGCCGGTCAGTCCGAGATTTTCGCGTATGAATTGCACCAGCAGTGTGCGGTCGTCGCAATGACCGCTCACCTGACGGCCGTTGACCGTCATTGTTACTTTCGCCATTTCGCTCCTCCGGGGTCGGTCAATGCCAACACGATCGCGGCCGAAAAGTCGGGTGAGATGGTTCACGCGACTAGGGTACGCGCCAACTGATATCGATGCCCGTCGCCCACGGATCCGCTCCTCCGGATGTCGCAGGCTTGTTTGTATCATTTGTCTTTTTTGGGAATGCCGCAACCGCTACCGCCCGCCGGACGACAATATTTTTCCACGCGGGTTGTATCTCGCGGAACTGAGCCTTCATGTCCCGTTCAGGAACGATATCATTATCTTGCGCGCCGGAAGAAGCCGCAGGTCCCCGTAGACTTTCAATAGGGACCGCGTATTTTCCGAACTGCAAGTTCAGGTGGAGCGGGATGTTCCCGGCTTCGCCATCATCCACGGGACGGACTGAGCGCTAGGCTTAAGATCCGTAGAGATCGGAGAGAACAACATGAAGAAAGCCATCGCACTTGTGCTGGTCGCCCTGGCGGTCGCAAGCTGCACCCAGACGGAAAAAGGCGCCGGCATCGGTGCCGTTTCCGGCGCGATCATCGGCGGCGCTGTCACCGGCGACGTCCGTGGCGCAGCGGTCGGTGCGGCCATCGGCGGCGTTTCCGGCGCAGTCATCGGCAACGTCACCGAGCAGCCGGGCCAGTGCTACTACCGCGACCGCTATGGCCGCCGCTACATCGACTCTTGCCCGCGCTAAGGCGTAGCGAAGACGGTCATCCTTCGGCGTAGCGCAAGCTCTCCGTAGGATCCAATTACCCCCCTCATGGCGCAAAGCCTGAGGGGGTTTTTCGTTCCGGACGCGCCGGCGAAGCTAGGCATACCCCCAAGAAATGATCCGACGCGCGCAAACCGGGTGGTTATCGGCCGCGCAAATCCGTCTGCTGTCCTCGAAGTATCATCCATCGAGGCCGTCACATGTCGAAATCACCAGGCAATCCACTGCCGCCAGCCTTCAAGCGGATCGGCTGGTCCAATCTTTTTGCGCAATTCTCGGAGCAGATGGCGCTGGCTGCCGCTCCGCTCGCCGCGGTGCTGCTGCTCGCCGCCGGTCCGGCGGAAACCGGATGGCTGCAGATGGCCCAGACACTTCCGTTTCTCCTGCTCGCCATTCCGGCCGGGCTCGTCGCCGATCGCGCCTCGCGACTGAGGCTGATGGTCTCCTCGGAAATGCTGCGCGCGCTGTCGCTGGTCGCCACGCTGCTCCTGATGGTCAGCGGCCTTTTGACCCTGCCGCTTCTGGCTGCGATGGGGTTCGTCGGTGCCATCGGCACCGTTTGTTACAATGTCGCTGCCCCTGCCCTTATTCCGGTGATCGTTCCCCGCGCCCAACTGGCCGATGCCAACCGCTGGCTGGAACTCGCCCGCAGCCTTGCCTATTCGGGCGGGCCGGCGATCGGCGGCGCGATCGTCGCATGGACGGGCGCATCCCTGGCCTATGTCGCTGCCACATGCCTTTCTCTTCTCTCCGTCGTCCTGCTTGCCGGCCTTGGCGAGCATCACCAACCCGCCGCGGCAAAACGCAAACTTCTGCAGGATCTGACCGAAGGCGCACGGTTCCTTGCCGGCCACACGCTGCTCAGGCCGATCCTCGTCACGGCGATAGTCTTCAACACCGCCTGGTTCGTGCTGCAGGCGGTCTATGTCGCTTATGCCATTCAAACCCTCGGCATGACGGCGACAGGCGTCGGCATCACGCTCGGCATCTATGGCGCCGGCATGATGATCGGCGCATTCGCCGCGCCCGCCATTGCGCGCCGTGTCCCCTTCGGCGTGATGATTGCGCTTGGTCCGCTCGGCGGGTTGGCGGCGGCCGCCGTGATGCTCTCGACGATCTGGATGCCATCCGGCGTTCTTGCCGGCTTGAGCTTCTTCCTCTTTGGTGCAGGGCCTGTGCTCTGGTCGATCGCCACCCTCACCTTGCGCCAGGCCGTCACGCCGAATGCGATGCTGGGTCGGGTTTCCGCCTTCATCACCACAGCCACGTTCGGCGCGCGGCCGATCGGCGCAGCGCTGGGTGCCGTCGTCGCCACGCGTTTCGGCGTCGAGGCATGCCTGGCCGTTGCCGCGACGGGTTTCCTGGTCCAGTTTCTCGTTATCATAGCCTCTCGCGTGCCGCAGTTGCGGGCACTGCCGGAAGCCGCATAGGCCCGACGATCCGCGGACAAAACCACCCAAACACCCAGCAAAATGCCGGCGCGCCTGGCTGGCAACCGTCCGTCCGGAGCCTATGGTTGTGCTGCGCCGACAACATTTCGGAGCTTTTTCCCGGAAAACGGCACCGAAAATCGGTATCAGGGGTGGATGCAGCCGGCTGTCATCGTTAACAGATGGAAAACCTTAGGCATGCAATAGTGACCCGGCCGCATAAGCAGGCAGTTTGTATTGGGTCGCCTGAAGACGGGATGCGGAAGCGAATGTCCCCACCACGGTCGAGTATTGCGTACTGGAAGGCCGCAACTGCGCTTGCAGTCGCCTTCTCGTTTGCGCTCGGCCCGATTTCCGCCAAAAACGCCCATGCCTTCAAGCTCTTCGGCATGAAGTTCTTCGAGAGCGACGAAGAGGAAGCGCCGGTCATCGACCCGGTCAACTATACGCTTACCTTCGACGCCGGCACCGAAGACAAGGAACTGAAGGAAGCGCTGGAAAACAGCTCGCAGCTCGTCCAGGGTCAGGAAAAGCCCGTGTCCGGCGATCTCGGTCTTGCCATCCGCGCGCGCGACGATCGCGACCGGCTGCTCGCCGCCCTCTACGAAAAGGCCCGCTACGGCGGCACCGTGGCAATTCGCGTCAACGGCCAGGACATCGACAGCCTGCCGCCGGATCCCGCCTTCCCCGACGGGCAGGCGATCCCGGTAACGGTCACCGTCACGCCCGGCCCCGCCTTTACGGTCGGTTCCGTCAGGTTCGAAGGTGATGCGGCCGGCTTCAATCCTGATAACTATGGCCTGCCTGCCGGCGCACGCGCCGATTCGACCCTGATCATCAAGGCTGGCGAAAAGGTCGTGAACGACCTGCGCGAGCAGGGCCGGCCACTCGCCAAGCTCACCGAACGCAGCGCCGTCGCCAACCACGCCAATTCCACCGTCGACGTCGTCATCGGCGCAAGCGGCGGGCCGGTCGCGCCTGTCGGCGATGTCAGCGTATCGGGAACCAAGACCGTCGATCCCGGTTTCGTGCGCGACTATTCGCGCCTCAACGAAGGGCGCCCCTATTCGCCCGAGGATATCCGCAAGGCATCCGAGCGCCTGCGCCAGCTCGGCGTGTTCTCAAGCGTGACGATCAAGGAAGCCAACACGCTGTCGCCTGACGGATCGATCCCAATGAAGATCGAGGTCTCGGAAGGCAAGCATAAATATTTCGGCTTCGGTGCGCAGGTTTCGACCACCGATGGTCTGGGTGTCTCGGGTTATTGGGGACACCGTAATCTCTTCGGGCGGGCGGAATCGCTGCGCATAGAAGGCTCGGTCGACCGCATCGGCGAGACGAAGGAACTGGACAAGCTCGACTATTCGGTCGGCATCCTCTTCGCCAAGCCCGGCGCCTTCGGCCCCGCCTCGACCTTTACCGCCAGCCTCAAGGCCAACATCCAGGATCCGGACGCCTACCGCGCCAAGATCCTGACGGGTGCTGCCGGCGCCACATTCGAACTCTCGCCGACCGACACCGTGTCCGGTGGCGGCGAGCTGAGCTGGGCCAACATCGACGACGCCTTCGGCTCGAACTCCTACCTGACTGCCGCCATTCCGCTCGAATATGTGCGCGACACTCGCGACGACAAGCTGAACGCGACCGACGGCTACCGGGCGATGATCAACGCCAAGCCGAGCTACGAGATCAAAGGCCAGACCTTCTTCTCGTCCTTCGAAGCGTCGGCATCGGGCTACCATGCGCTCGGCGACGAGAAGCGTTTCGTTCTCGCCGGCAAGATCGGCGCCGGCGTGCTCGTCGGCGGCAGCGGGCTTGAGGATATCCCGGCGAACCGTCGCTTCTATCTTGGCGGTGGCGGTTCCGTGCGCGGCTACTCCTACCAGGAGATCGGCCCGCGCAACGCCGACAACGAGGAGACCGGCGGGCGTTCCTATGTCAACGCCTCGCTTGAAGCCCGCATCGCGATCACCGACACGATCGGCGTGGTGCCGTTTATCGATGCCGGCACGGTGTCGGCGAAAACGACGCCCGATTTCTCCGACATTCGCGCCGGCGCCGGCATCGGCCTGCGTTATGCCACGCCCTTCGGCCCCATCCGTCTCGACTTCGCCGTGCCGCTCAACAAATATCCCGGTGGCACCAAGTACGGCATCTATGCCGGTATCGGCCAATCGTTCTGAGTAGGGCCGATTCTCCAGCAAGAACCGGCAAATTGCCGTCATTGCGCGATAGTTTCGCCCTGCGGCGATTCCGCTGCAGCGCAACTTGCGCTAAGGGTAGAGCATGAATCAGGTCGTCCGCTTCCTTCGCGCGACGCTGCGCTATGGCCTTCGTGTGCTTGGCGTGATTGCGGTCGTTGCCCTCCTTCTCGTCGCCTTCGTGGGCTTCACGACTCCAGGCGCCCGCCTCGTCGCCTGGGCAATCGAGAAATATGCGGCAACGCCTGACCAGATCGTGCGGATCGCTGATCCGAGTGCGCTGCTGACAGGTGAGTTTGCGGCAGGAAGCATCACGCTTTTCGACGGCCAAGGCGTCTATGCGGAGGTCCGCGACCTCAAGCTCAACTGGTCGCCGGCGGCCCTCCTCTCCTTCCGCTTCGACGCCGCGGCGTTGTCCGCCGGCTCGGTGCGTGTCGAACGCCTGCCGATCCCCTCGACCGAGACCAAGGAAGTGCGCGCGACCTTCGCGCTTCCCGTCGACGTCAAGATCGACGCGATCGATCTCAAGGAGATCGTCATCGGCAAGGCAATCGCCGGCGAAGATCAGTTCCTGACCGCCAGCGGCAAGATCAATGCGACCAACGAGAGCATTGCCCTCAGCCTGACCGCCGCCCAGCGTGACCGGCCGAAAGCGCGCGCCGTCGCCGATATCGTCTTCAACCCGGCGGGCAACGAGCTGAAGCTGGAGGCAACCGTCGATGAGCCCAACAACGGCGTGCTCGCAAAACTCCTTCGCCTGCCCAACGAGCCCGCGGTCAACATCAAGCTGACCGGCGAAGGTCCTCTTTCCGACTGGGCCGGCACTGCCACGGCCGCGCTCGACGGCAGCGAGATCCTCAAGCTCGACGGTCGCCACGTCCAGACACCCGACGGCATGCATCGGCTCACCGTCACTGGCGGCGGCGGCTTCGGTTCGCTGATGCCGCCGGCACTGCGTGCGATGTTCGAGGGCGAGACCAGCATCGACGTCGCAGCCGCGTTCAACGGCCAGGGCATGGTGCGCGTCGACAAGGGGCAGATCGCGACCGGCGCGCTGACCTTTGGCGCCTTCGGCACCTTCGACAGCAAGGGCGACAACAATCTGCAGGCCCGGCTTGCCGGCACCAACGGCGCGATCGACTTCCGCTGGCCGCTGCAGAAGGGCGAGGCCCAGGCAAAGATCAACGCCGTCAACCTGTCGCTGATCGGCGACGCGCAGGCCGCAATCCTCGATCTCGCCGCCGACGTCGCCTCCGTGACGCTGCCGGACGCGGCACTTGGCGCCGTCAAGCTGTCGGCGCGCAGCGACGGCTTCAACCTCGCTACACAATCAGGCCCGCTAAAAACGGTGATCGAAGTCGGTGAGGCAGGCTTCGTCGACGCCAACGTCACCCGGCTGGTCCAGGCGCCAATGAAGATCGACGCCAGCCTGTCGGTGACGAAGGAGAACATCGTCTTCGATCCGGTGACGATCGAAAGCCCCGGCATTGGCGGTTCGGTCACCGGTGCCGTCTCACGTGAGGAAAACACAGTTGCCGCCGCGTTCAAGCTCTTTACCGTTCCGGAGGCTCTGCCGCCGGCTGCGGCAGCGAAGTTCGACGGGACCATCGCGCTTGCCGGCGAAGTGAAGACGGCGACCGACGGCAGCGTGACCGTCGAGGGCCTCGAGCTCAAATCGAGCACGATCGAGGCGGCCGGCACGATAGCCTTGGCCCAGGGACAACTGACCACCGATCTCAAGGGAAAGCTGCCCAATCTCGGCAAGCTTCTGGCTGACGCCAAGGGCGAGGCTGAGTTTACCGCAGCCGTGACCGGCCCGCTCGCCGAACTCGGCATCAAGGCCGAACTGACCTCGAGCGGCGCCACGCTCGCCGGACGCACCCTCAGCGACCTCACGATCAAGGCCGACGCGAAGGCCAACCCCTCGAGCCCGCAGGCGAGCCTGACCGCAACCGGTGCGCTCGACGGCCAGGCGATCGACGTCAAGGCCGACGTCGTCTCCAAGGACGGACGCACCGCGATCCCCGTGCTCGAAGCCAGGATCGGTGAAAACAAGCTGACCGGTGCGATCAGTTTCACCCCGGACTTCAAACCGGACGGCAAGATCGATTTCAACCTGCCCGATCTCGGCCTGCTTGCCGCCATGGCCGGGCAGAAAGCCTCTGGCGATCTCAACGGGTCGGCCGCAATCAAGACCGCAAACGGCATCACCTCCGTCGTCGTCAAGGCCGGCGGCAGCGGCATCAAGCGTGATGCCCTGACGATCGCCAAGCCGACTGCCGATATCACGATCTCCGATGTCGCGGCCCTCGCCATCAAGGGCAGCGTGCGCGCCGAAACCATCGCTCAAGGCGCCAACCGCGTTGCCGGCCTCGCCGTCGATTTCCAGCAGCAGGCGGGACGCACCGGCTTTTCGATCGACGGCAAATATGATGGTGGCCCGCTCACGGCTAAGGGCGATCTCACGAGTGCGAAGGGACGCACGGAAATTCGCCTCGCCTCCTTCGGCGCGACGCCAAAGGGCATCCCGCTGAAGCTCGCGCAGCCGACGGTCATCGCCATCGAAAACGGCACCGTCCGCCTCAACGCGCTGACGATCCAGGCATCGAAGGGCACCATCGCGGTCAACGGAACGGCCGGCGAAAAACTCGACATCACCGCCAAGCTCAATGCGCTGCCCGCAGCGCTGGCCAACGCTTTTGTCCCGGACCTCGGCGCCGAGGGCACGATCGCCGGCACCGTCGACGTCGCTGGCGCAACGTCCGCACCTGTCGTCGCCTACAACCTCAAATGGTCTGGCGCGTCGCTGGCCGCCGCACGCACGGCCGGGGTCGCCGCCTTCGACATCGCCGCCAACGGCAAGTTCGCCAACAACAAGGTAACGCTCGACACGACGCTTTCGGGCGCCAGCGGCCTTTCCTTCAAGGGCGGCGGCAATGTCGATATCGGCGGCAACATGCCGATCGCAATGAAGTTCAACGGCAACCTACCCTTTGCCCTCATTGCCAACCTGATGGCGGAAAAAGGCTTCACGCTCACGGGCCAGGCCGGCATCAACCTCGCGATTTCCGGCTCCGCCAAGGCGCCGCAGATCGCCGGCACCGTCACGACATCCGGCGGGCGGCTCGTCGACGTGCGCCGCAACCTGGCACTGAACGATCTGACCGCCAATGTCGCGCTCGACGGAAAGCAGGCGACGATCTCCAAGCTCTCGGCCAATCTCGCGACCGGCGGCTCGATCGAGGCGACCGGCACCGTCGGCACGGTCCCCGGCTCCGGCTTCCCGGCCAATCTGACGATCCGCCTGAACAATGCCACCTATGTCGACGGCACGCTGTTCAACGCCAATCTCAATGGCGAAATGACGCTGACCGGTCCGCTGGTCGCGACCCCGACGCTCGGCGGCAAGGTTACGATCCGCAAGGCATCGATCACCATTCCCGAGAAGCTGCCCACCTCGCTCTCGGCAATCGACATCAAGCACAAGAATGCGCCGCCCAAGGTGCAGAAAATGGTCAAGGACCTGCGCAAGGACGAGGTGCCGGCAGCCGGCGCCAATGCCAGCGGCGGCATCGCCTTCGATCTGGCAGTTGCCGCCAACCAGGTCTTCGTGCGCGGCCGCGGCATCGACGCCGAACTCGGTGGCAACCTGACGATCCGGGGCACGGCCGTGCAGCCGATCGTTTCCGGCGGCTTCGAAATGCGCCGCGGGCGCCTCGAAATCCTCGGCAAGCGCCTGACCTTCACCGACGGCAATATCGGCTTCGGTGGCGACCTGATCCCGACGCTTGACCTCAAGGCGACCTCCAGCGTCGGCTCGACGACCATCACAGTCTCGGTTGCGGGCCTCGCTAACAATCCGCAGATCGCCTTCTCGTCATCGCCGGCGCTGCCGCAGGACGAGATCCTGGCACAGCTGATCTTCAACCGGTCGCTGTCGAACCTCTCGGCCTTCCAGATCGCCCAGCTCGCCTCCGCCGTCAGCCAGCTTGCCGGCGGAGGCTCGACGTCGCTGCTTGATGGCCTGCGCAACAAGCTCGGCGTCGACGACCTCGACGTCACCACCGACGAGAACGGCGGCGCTTCGGTGCGCGCCGGCAAGTATCTCAACGACCGGACCTATATCGAGCTGCAGCAGGGCTCTGATTCTGCCTCCAGCAAGGCGGTCATCAATCTCGATGTCGGCAAGGGCGTGAAGCTCAAGGGGTCGGCTGCGGGCGACGGCTCGGCATCGGGCGGTATCTTCTTCGAGAAGGAGTATTGAGGGGCGGTTTGTCTGGCGTCGCGCTCCTCGACGACATTTTGATCAGATCAAGATACGGCCTGCGGACCGAATACGATCCGCAGCCGCGCGAATGCGTGCACGTCACGTGTGGAATCACCGCCACAGCGAACCCACATCGGCATCAGCCGCCGTCACGGCCAATTTGCTGCATTCATTTTTCAGGTGATTGTATTGTCTTCCCGAAAACCGCATCTCGAATTGCCCGAGAATCTCCTGCCGCTCGTTGCAGGCTATGACTGGAATCATGACACGCTCGGACAGTCGGACTCGAGCATCTATCTGCTGAAGGCGCCGGATCGCCCGATGCTGGTGCTGAAAGTCGAGGCTGCCGGCCCCTTCAGCGAATTCGTTGACGAGGCGGAGCGGCTTGATTGGCTGGCGTCTCAGGGCATGCCCTGTCCGCGGGTGATCGCCCGCGCCTTCGACGCGGAAACGAACTGGCTGCTGCTGCAGGCTGTCGAGGGCACGGACCTCGCCTCCACGACGCTGTCGCCAAAGGACCGGATCGTCATCTTGGCGGACGCCCTGAAACGCTTGCATGGGCTGGACGTCGCCGACTGCCCCTTCGATCACCGGATCGAAAAGCGCATCGCCATCGCGGGAGCGCGCACCGAAGCCGGCCTTATCGATGAAGACGATTTCGACGAAACGCGACTCGGCCGCACGGCGGCAGATCTTTTTGCAGAACTCCGAGCCCGCGTACCTTCGATCGGCAAGCTCGTCATTACCCACGGCGACGCCTGCCTGCCGAACATCATCGAGAAGAATGGCCGGTTCTCCGGTTTCATCGATTGCAGCCAGTTGGGCGTCGCCGATCCCTATCAGGACATTGCACTTGCCTGTCACAGCATCGCCCACAATCTCGGCGAGGAATGGGTGCAGCCGTTTCTGGCGCGCTATGGCATCGACAGGGACGATCCGGAGAAACGCGACCTCTACTGCCTGCTCGACGAGTTCTTCTGATTGCCACGCGGCGGGCAACATATCCCGCCAAAGTGCACGGCCATACAGCGAGAGGCCCGCAACGCCTCAGGCGGCGTTGCGGGCCTCGATGTTCAGATCGACGATTTCGGCATCCTCAATGGCGTTGAACAGCGCCCAGATATGGCCGAAAGGATCGATAAAGGCACCGACGCGGTCACCGGTCGACAAAGTCTCGGCCGGATTGCGCAGGCTTGCCCCCGCGCCGATCGCCCGGCCGATCACACGATCGACATCGCGAACATGCAGTTCCAGGATCACCGCCGTCGTGCCCAGCGCATGCGGAGAGCGCGGTCCCCCGAGCTTGGGCTCCGCATCGCGGCGCGGGTTGGCCCCGGCAATCCGGAAGACCGATTCCCCGATCCTCAGATCCGCACTCGTCAGAATGCCGCTCGGCCATTCGTGCCGCTGCAGGAGCTCGGCGCCGAGCGCCTCGCGATAAAAGGCGATGGCGCGATCCTCGTCGCCATGCCTGACAAACAGCTTCACACAGATCTGCCGATCGGCAAGCCTGCCGCCATTGGCAACCATGACATCCTCCATCTTGGGTGAGGGCACATCATAGCGAAATATGAGAACAAAGCAAGAACAATTCAACTCAGAGACCCAATTTCCTCACCGCTTTGGGCGGCGAAAAATGCTCAGAATGCACCGGTCATCTTGCTGGTTTTCAACAGGATATTCGTCTCGGTGACGGTGATCCCGTCGATCAGGCGGATGCGCCGCAGCGTCTCGTCGAAGGAGACGAGATCGCGATCCTGCAGCTCGGCGATGAAGTCCCAGCGGCCATTGGTGCTGTGCAGCGCCCGGACCTGCGGCAGGCCGCGCAACTGTTCGGCAACGCGGTCGGCCATCTTTCCATGCACCTCGATCATCACCACGGCGCGGACCCCGGAAGCCGGGATTTCCGCGCCGGTTCGGATGGTAAAGGCGGCGATCGTGCCATTAGCGACGAGCCTGTCGATGCGGGCAGCAACGGTCGCGCGCGATACGCCTGTCATTTCCGATAGCGTTGAAACGGGGATGCGCGCATTCTGGCGCAAGGCGCT
This sequence comes from Sinorhizobium sp. NFACC03, assembly GCF_900103435.1. Taxonomy (NCBI): domain Bacteria; kingdom Pseudomonadati; phylum Pseudomonadota; class Alphaproteobacteria; order Hyphomicrobiales; family Rhizobiaceae; genus Sinorhizobium; species Sinorhizobium sp. NFACC03. The sequence continues at coordinate 205,780 of NZ_FMXF01000006.1, read as the reverse complement.
GATGAGTGCCTGATCGAGATCATCCATTGCTATCACTTTGTAACATGATGCTTATCAATCTGTCGATTTTATCTCACTAATCGGCAGTTTTCCATCTTTTTGCTGACATGCATTTTGGCCATAATCCGCGCGATCCCAACCGGGTACACACGGAATTATCTTGAGAAGGAATCGGGCGGATATGACGACCATCACGCTGATCGGCGCACCCATCGAAGAAGGTTCTGGACGGCGCGGCGCAGCCATGGGGCCGACGGCCCTGCGCATAGCCGGCATCGACACGGTGCTGCGCGACCTCGGCCACACGGTTCACGACGAAGGCGACGTCAAGCCGCTGCCGGCCCGCGACCTCGCCAACCACCCGGGCGCCAACAATCTGCAGATCGTCGCAGCCTTTGCCCGCGCGCTGCACGATTCCGTGCACGACACGGTTCGCAAGGGCCACTTCCCGATCATCCTCGGCGGTGACCACGCGCTCTCCATGGGCAGCGTCTCCGGCATGGCGCGTTACGCCGCCGAAGTCGGCCGGCCGCTCTTCGTGCTCTGGCTCGACGCCCACGCCGACTTCAATTCGCCGTCAACCTCCCCCTCCGGCAACATGCACGGCATGCCGGTCGCGTATTTCTGTGGCGAAGCGGAATTCGCTCCGATTCTGCCGGCCGACCGGCCGTTCGTCGATCCGAAGAAGGTCTTCCAGGTCGGCATCCGCTCCGTCGACGATCGCGAGCGCGAAGAGATCACCGAGCACGGCGTACGCGTCTATGACATGCGCGCCGTCGACGAACTCGGCATGGCCCACATCATGCGCCAGATCCTCAATGAGGTTCGCGCCGCCAACGGCCTGCTGCATGTCAGCCTCGATGTCGATTTCATGGATCCGGAACTCGCCCCCGGCGTCGGCACCACCGTTCCCGGCGGCGCGACCTTCCGCGAGGCGCACCTGATCATGGAAATGCTCTGGGAAAGCGAACTCGTTTCCTCGCTCGACGTCGTCGAGCTCAACCCCTTCCTCGATGACCGCGGCAAGAGCGCGCGTATCCTGGTCGAATTGACGGCGAGCCTCTTCGGCCGCCGTGTGCTCGACCGGCCGACCCGCAGCGCCTGAGATAACAAACGGAGGACAATGTATGAATACGACGGCAGCCCTGATCGAAACCGAATACCGGCTTGGCGCGCATAACTACAAACCGCTCGACGTGGTGCTCTCGCGCGGCGAAGGCGTCTATGTCTGGGACATGGAGGGCAATCGCTACCTCGATTGCCTCTCGGCCTATTCGGCCGTCAACCAGGGCCACTGCCATCCGAAGATCCTGAAGGCGATGATGGAGCAGGCGCAGAAGCTGACGCTCACCTCCCGCGCCTTCCGCAACGACCAGCTCGCGCATTTCTATGAAGAGATCGCAGCCCTCACCGGCTCGCACAAGGTGCTGCCGATGAACTCCGGCGCCGAAGCCGTCGAAACCGCCGTCAAGGCGGTGCGTAAGTGGGGTTACGAGGTCAAGGGCGTGGCCGAGAACCAGGCCGAGATCATCGTCTGCTCCAACAACTTCCATGGCCGCACCATGGGCATCGTCGGCTTCTCCACCGACCCGGATGCCCGCACCGGCTTCGGCCCCTTTGCACCGGGCTTCAAGGTCGTGCCCTTCGGCGACCTCGAGGCTTTCCGCGCTGCTATCAACGAGAACACCGTTGCCTTCCTCGTCGAACCCATCCAGGGCGAAGCCGGTGTCATCGTCCCGCCGGTTGGCTACTTCACGACGGTTCGCGAGCTCTGCACGAAACATGGCATCACGCTGATCCTCGACGAAATCCAGACCGGCCTTGGCCGTACCGGCAAGCTGCTCGCCGAAGAACACGAAGCCATCGAGGCCGACGTGACGCTGATCGGCAAGGCGCTCTCTGGCGGCTTCTACCCGGTCTCCGCCGTGCTTTCGAACTCCGAAGTATTGGGTGTTCTGAAACCGGGCCAGCACGGTTCGACCTTCGGCGGCAACCCGCTCGCCTGTGCCATCGCCCGGGCGGCGCTGAAGGCGCTGACGGAAGAAGGCATGATCGAGAACTCAGCCCGCATGGGCGAGCGCTTCCAGAAGGGCCTCACCGACATCCGCTCCAACATCATCAAGGAAGTTCGCGGTCGCGGCCTGATGCTGGCGGTCGAGCTGGTGCCGGAAGCCGGTGGCGCCCGCAAGTACTGCGAAGCACTGAAGCAGCTGGGTATCCTTGCCAAGGACACCCATGGCGACACGATCCGCATTGCGCCGCCGCTAGTGATCACCGCTGAACAGGTCGACTGGGCCGTGGAACAGTTCGCAAAGGTTCTCGCCTCCGCCTGACGTCACGATCCGATCCGCCCCGAGCCAGGCTCAGGGCGGATCATCCTTGAAGCGACGCAATTCCGGACGGAAAACCGTTTCACACTTTTCCTAGAACTGCTCTAAACACTTGCAAAAGCAAGTCTTAACGAATCCCGGCCTATAGTCCCTTCCCAAAGCGCAAAGCGGTTCTTCCGCGCATGATGCAGCTGCGCCCCGCCGGATGTGATCGGCGGACTGTAAGGATCTCTCCCCAACGGACCATCGCGGCGCTCCCATGCGCCGGCAGCCATGCGGAGATATCTCGAGTTTGGCGGTGTCGCGCCATGGGCGTCGACCGGAAAGCTGGAAGGACCTTCGATGACAAGCACACTCAGGACGGCCGGGTTTGACGGCGAGACGCTGGAGATCATTGCGTTCCGCCTCCACGATCAGGAATTCTGCGTCAAGACGACGACGATCCGCGAAATCCGCGGCTGGGCGCCCTCCACCCCCATTCCCCATTCGCCGCCGGAAGTAATCGGTGTCATGAACCTGCGCGGCACGGTGATCCCGATCATCGATCTCGCCCACAAGCTCGGCATGAAATCGACGACGGCCAACGAACGCAGCGCCATTGTCGTCGCCGAAGTGCACAACATGGTGATCGGCCTCGTCGTCGACCGCGTCTCCGACATCCTCACCGTTCAGGGCAGCCAGGTGCAGCCGGTTCCGGAAGTGACAGCATCCTTCGACAAGAGCTTTGCCGAAGGCATCATCGCCAACGAGAACGGCATGATCTGCTTCCTCAACCTGGCGCGCATGTTCAAGGAACGTGAAGTCGAAGAACTGGCCGCCTGAGGTAACCCTGAGGTAGCAGACGAACGACATGAAGGCCGCCCTACGTGCCGTGGGGCGGCCTTTCTTATTGGCGGCAGACCCAGATTGCACGGCAGTCGATTAGAAAAACAGGATCAACTAATTCAACTAAAATTGGATATACGAGTTTTTACAACTGAAATTTGATAGTTGCTATTTTAACACCTGCTTAATAGTCCTGTTGCTAACCTAGATTGTAGAAACACGGCGCCTTGGGCATGAAGCCCGGTAGTTCGAACTCCCCTCACGAAGCACGAAGCCGCTGACCCGGTGGGCCGGCGTAGGACGACCAGACAATTTTCGGCAGGCCGGTATTTGTCTTAGTCCGGGAGTTGCGCCGCTTTGGCCCCGCAAACCCTGTCAAAGAAGGCACGAAGCCCCGGCTTGAGCCAACAAACGAGATCAGAGGGTTACAATGTTCGCTCTCGGTAAAATTGCAGATGCACGCCAGATCGTCGCCGCGCTTTCGAAGTCGCAGGCCATCATCCAGTTCGACCTGACCGGCAAGATCCTGACCGCCAATGAGAACTTCTGCCAGGCGCTCGGCTACGGCCTTTCGGAAATCGTCGGCCAGCACCATCGCATGTTCTGCCCGGCCGACTACACCCAGACGCAGGAATACCGCGACTTCTGGGCCCGCCTCGGGCGCGGCGAGTTCGACGCCAATGCCTACAAGCGCATCGCCAAGGGCGGCCGCGAAATCTGGATCCAGGCGAGCTACAACCCGGTGTTCCGCAACGGCAAACCGTACAAGGTGGTGAAGTTCGCAACCGACATCACCGCCGCCAAGGTGCGGGCAACCGAGGATGCCGGCAAGCTCGACGCGATCTCCCGCTCGCAGGCAGTCATCGAGTTCACGCCGACAGGCGAAATCCTGACGGCCAACGAGAATTTCTGCGCCGCACTCGGCTACAGCCTCTCGGAAATCCAGGGCAAGCATCACAGCATGTTCTGCGAACCGAACTACGCCCGCACCGCCGAATATGCCGACTTCTGGAAACGTCTCGCCGCCGGCGAGTTCTTCTCCAACGAGTTCGTGCGCTATGGCAAGGGCGGCAAGGAGATCTGGATCCAGGCGGCCTACAACCCGATCCGCGACTTCAGTGGCAAGGTCTATAAGGTCGTCAAGTTCGCGACCGACGTCAGCGAGCGCATGAGTGCCATCAACAGCCTCGGCGCCGGCCTGAGGGCGCTCGCCGAGGGCGACCTGACCCGCAACCTCGACACGCCCTTCGTGCCCAGCATGGAAACGGTGCGGACCGACTTCAACGGGGCGACCGCCAAGCTGCGCGAGGCGATGCGCACCGTCGGCGACAACGCCAGCGCGATTGCTTCCGGCGCTCGCGAAATCCGCTCGGCGGCCGACGACCTGTCGAAGCGCACGGAACAGCAGGCGGCCTCGGTCGAGGAAACCGCAGCAGCGCTCGACGAGATCACCACGACGGTTGCCGACTCCAGCCGCCGGGCCGAAGAGGCGGGCGGACTGGTGGCCAAGACCAAGGCCGGCGCCGAACGCTCCGGCAATGTGGTCAAGAGCGCCATCGGCGCGATGGGCCAGATCGAACAGTCGTCACGCGAAATCTCCAACATCATCGGCGTCATCGATGACATCGCCTTCCAGACGAACCTCCTGGCGCTCAACGCCGGCGTCGAAGCGGCACGCGCCGGTGAAGCCGGCAAGGGCTTTGCCGTCGTCGCCCAGGAAGTACGGGAATTGGCGCAACGCTCCGCAAGTGCGGCCAAGGATATCAAGGCGCTGATCGGCACCTCCACCGAACATGTCAAGAACGGCGTGTCGCTGGTCGGCCAGACGGGTGCTGCGCTCGAAGAGATCCTCACCCAGGTCCAGGAGATCAACGCCAACGTCTCGGCGATCGTCGAGGCCGCCCGCGAACAGTCGACCGGCCTCAAGGAGATCAACCAGGCAGTCAACTCGATGGACCAGGCGACCCAGCAGAATGCAGCGATGGTCGAGGAAAGCACGGCCGCAAGCCACGCCATGGCTCGCGAGGCGGACGCCCTGCACGAACTGCTCCGACAGTTCCGCTACGGCGAGCAAGCCCAGATCATCGACGCGAACCGCCATCTCGAAGACCGCGCGCAGCCGACCCGGCTCCACGCAACCGCCCGCGCCATGCGCAGCGGCCAACGAACAAGCCTTGCTGCGGCAAGGCCGCGGATGGCTGGCAGAATTTCTGAGCGCACATCCCTGCACCCCGCGCTCGGGAATGGGGAAGGCGGCTACCGGTAGCCGCCTTCCCTTAAATCTTTTCAGACGCAGCAATTGCTTGGAAAACGCCCTGTCCGCGGAGAGCGGAGAACCTGCGGTCGATGATGAGCGCAGGCTAGCTAGGCGGCTTCCGGACGCTTGATCTTCGAAGCCGCTTCCAGCACCAGCGGCGTCAGCCCCTCGCCGCCATTGTCGATATGCTCGAACAATTTCCGCCGCATGCGTGGCTCCCAATATTTGTTGATATGGGTGGCAACGCCCTGGGCCGCCTCGTTCTGCGGCTGGCTCTTGAAGAAGGTGGCGATCTGGTTCGCCATGTAGATCAGCTTGGCGTTGGTGTTGTCATGCGACATCGGCGACAGCTCCGGACTTGATGCGTTCGGCATGGGTGAATATCTCGAATTCGTCGCCGCGCACCAGCGCAATCAGCGTCATGCCCGCAGCCTCGGCCGTGCGGATGGCCAGCGCCGTCGGCGCCGAAATGGCGATGATCACGGGGCTGCCGACGACAGCCGTCTTCTGCACCATCTCGACGGAAACGCGGCTGGTGACGACGACGACACCCTCGCTTCCCCTAAAGCCGGCACGCGCCGCAGCACCCACCAGCTTGTCGAGCGCATTGTGGCGGCCGACATCCTCTCGGACCGCGATCAGGCCGCGTCCAGGCACATAAAAGGCAGCACCGTGCACGGCGCGCGTCTCGAAATGCAGCGGCTGCTGGCCGTTGAGCAGTGCCACGGCGGAGACGACATCCTCCTGCGACAGCGTCAGCTTCGACCCGGAAACATCCGGCGTCGGCCGCACCGCCTGCTCGATCGATTCGATGCCGCAGAGCCCACACCCGACCGGACCCGCCATGTGCCGGCGACGCTGGCGGAGCATGTCGTTCTCTTCGTCCTCAAGCACAATCTGCAGGTCGATGCCGAGATTGCCGGCCACCGTCTCGGCGACGATCTCGACCGTTTCGATCTGGCCGGGATCCGTGATGATGCCTTCGGTCAGGCTGAAGCCGACGGCGAAGTCTTCAAGGTCGCCAGGCGTCGCCATCATCACCGCATGGGTCGAGCCGCCATAGCTGAAGGCGACCGGCGTCTCCTCCGGCACGGCGCGCGAGCCGTCCCGAAGCACGCCCTTGCGGCGGGCAGCCTCGGCAACGGTTGTCGATGTCCTAAACGTCGCCATGGTCGGTCGCGGCGCAAAACATCATTCCGCCGCCTCCAGCTTGCCGGAAATCCGGCGCGACTGGCGGGCCTGCTCGTCATAGTCCACCTGCCAGTCCGAAGGCCCGTTCGACGGCATCACCTGCACCGCCGTCACCTTGTATTCCGGGCAGTTCGTCGCCCAGTCGGAGAAGTCGGTGGTGATGACGTTTGCCTGCGTCGTCGGGTGGTGGAAGGTGGTGTAGACAACGCCCGGCGCAACGCGGTCGGTGATCAGCGAACGCAGGGTCGTTTCGCCGGCGCGGCTGGCAAGCCTGATCCAGTCGCCGTCGCGAATGCCACGCTGTTCGGCATCGTGCGGGTGGATCTCCAGTCGATCTTCCGCGTGCCAGACGACGTTGTCGGTACGCCGCGTCTGGGCGCCGACATTGTACTGGCTGAGGATACGGCCGGTGGTCAAGAGCAGCGGGAAGCGCGGACCGGTGCGTTCGTCGGTCGCCACATATTCGGTGCGGATGAACTTGCCCTTGCCACGCACGAAGCCGTCGACATGCATGATCGGCGAGCCCTCGGGATGCTTCTCGTTGCATGGCCACTGCACCGAGCCCAACTTGTCGAGATAGTCGTAGGAGACCAGCGCGAAGCTCGGCGTCGTGGCAGCGATCTCGTCCATGATCTCGGACGGATGACGATAGTTCCAGTTGAGGCCCATCGCCTGGGCAAGCTTCTGCGTGACCTCCCAGTCGGCATAGCCGTTTTTCGGCGTCATCACCTTGCGCACCCGGTTGATGCGGCGCTCGGCATTGGTGAAGGTGCCGTCCTTTTCCAGGAACGTCGAACCCGGCAGGAAAACGTGGGCGTAGTTCGCCGTCTCGTTGAGGAAGAGGTCGTGCACGACGACGCACTCCATCGCGGCAAGCCCGGCGGCCACGTGCTTGGTGTCCGGGTCGGACTGCAGGATGTCTTCACCCTGAATATAGATGCCCTTGAAGGTGCCATCGACCGCGGCATCGAGCATGTTCGGGATGCGCAGGCCAGGCTCGTTGGAAATCTCGACGCCCCAGAGCTTCTCGAACGTCTCGCGGGTCGCGTCGTCGGAGATATGGCGGTAACCCGGCAACTCGTGCGGGAACGAACCCATGTCGCAGGAGCCCTGCACGTTGTTCTGACCGCGCAGCGGGTTCACGCCGACGCCCGGCCGGCCGATATTGCCGGTGACCATCGAGAGGTTGGCGATCGCCATGACCGTCGTTGAGCCCTGGCTGTGCTCGGTGACGCCGAGACCATAGTAGATCGCGCCATTGCCGCCGGTAGCATAGAGCCTTGCTGCACCACGCACGAGTTCGGCCGGCACGCCGGTATAGGCTTCGGTCGCTTCCGGGCTGTGATAGGGCTCGGCGACGAAAGCCGCCCAGTCCTCGTATTCCGACCAGTCGCAGCGCTCGCGGATGAATTTCTCGTCGGCGAGGCCTTCGGTGACGATCACATGCGCCATCGACGTCAGGATCGCGACATTGGTGCCTGGCTGCAGCGGCAGGTGATAGGAGGCTTCGATATGCGGCGAGCGCACGATGTCGGTGCGCCTGGGATCGATGACGATCAACTTGGCGCCCTCGCGCAGTCGCTTCTTCAGTCGTGACGCGAAGACCGGATGGCCGTCCGTCGGGTTGGCGCCGATGATGACGGCAACGTCAGTGAACTCGACCGAATCGAAATTCTGCGTGCCGGCCGACGTGCCGAAGGCCTGGCCGAGTCCGTAACCGGTCGGCGAATGGCAGACGCGGGCGCAGGTATCGACATTGTTGTTGCCGAAGCCGGCGCGCACCAGCTTCTGCACAAGATAGGTCTCTTCATTGGTGCAGCGCGACGAGGTGATGCCGCCGACGGAATCACGACCGTACTGATACTGGATCCGCCGGAACTCGGAGGCCACATGCGCATAGGCCTCCTCCCAGGTGACCTCGCGCCAGGGATCGGAGATCTTCTCGCGGATCATCGGGTTGAGGATGCGGTCCTTGTGGTTGGAATAACCGTAGGCGAAACGGCCCTTGACGCAGGAATGGCCGCGGTTGGCCTGGCCATCCTTCCACGGCACCATGCGCACCAGCTCCTCGCCGCGCATTTCCGCCTTGAACGAGCAGCCGACGCCGCAATAGGCGCAGGTGGTGACGACGGAATGTTCCGGCTGGCCGATCTCGATGACCGATTTCTCTGTGAGCGTCGCCGTCGGGCAGGCCTGGACGCAGGCGCCGCAGGAGACGCATTCCGACGACATGAAGTCTTCCGCCATGCCGGCGGAAACGCGGCTGTCGAAACCGCGACCGCCGATCGTCAGCGCAAAGGTGCCCTGCACTTCCTCGCAGGCGCGCACGCAGCGCGAACAGACGATGCACTTGGCCGGATCATAGGTGAAGTAGGGATTGGACTCGTCCTTCGGCATCCACTTGGCGTTGATCTCGCCATTGTTGCGGGCCGTGACGTGGTTCTCGCCCTCGTAGCCGTAGCGCACGTCGCGCAAGCCGACGGCGCCGGCCATGTCCTGCAGTTCGCAATCGCCATTGGCCGCGCAGGTCAGACAGTCGAGCGGGTGGTCGGAAATATAGAGTTCCATCACGCCGCGGCGCACATCCTTCAGCCGCGGCGTCTGGGTCGAGACTTCGATACCCGCCGCCACCGGCGTCGTGCACGAGGCCGGCATGCCGGCGCGGCCCTTGATCTCAACGAGACAGAGCCGGCAGGAGCCAAAGGCATCCATCATGTCGGAGGCGCAGAGTTTTGGCACTTCGATGCCAGCGTCCATCGCCGCACGCATGATCGAGGTACCCTCAGGTACCGTGACCTCGCACCCGTCGATCGTCAGCGTCACCAGCTTTTCGGACTTGGAAGCGGGAGTGCCGTAGTCGATTTCATGTATGAGAGACATGGTCTTCCTCCTCACTCCGCCGCTTCAACGCGCGGTGCCGGCTGAAAGTCATCCGGGAAATGGGTCATGGCGCTCATGACGGGATAGGGCGTGAAACCGCCGAGCGCGCAGAGCGAACCGAACTTCATCGTGTTGCAGAGATCGGCGAGCAGTTCGCGGTTTTTCTCCGGCTCGATGCCGGCGGCGATCTTGTCCGCCACCTCGACGCCGCGCGTCGAACCGATGCGGCAGGGCGTGCACTTGCCGCAGCTCTCGACGGCGCAGAACTCCATGGCGAAACGCGCCTGGTGCAGCATGTCGACGGTATCGTCGAAAACGACGATGCCGGCATGGCCGATGAGGCCGTCGCGCGCGGCAAAGGCCTCATAGTCGAACGGCGTGTCGAACAGAGCGCGAGGGAAATAGGCGCCGAGCGGGCCGCCCACCTGCACGGCCTTCACCGGCCGGCCACTCGCCGTACCGCCGCCGATGTGATCGATGATCTCACCGAGCGCGAGGCCGAAGGCGGTTTCGAACAGGCCGGCATGCTTGACGTTGCCGGCGATCTGGATCGGGATCGTACCGCGCGAGCGGCCCATGCCGAAGTCGCGATAGAAGGTAGCCCCCTTGTCCATGATAACAGGGACGGAGGCGAGCGAGATCACGTTGTTGATCACGGTCGGACAGTCGAAGAGGCCCTTGTGGGCCGGGAGCGGCGGCTTGGCGCGAACGATGCCACGCTTGCCTTCGAGGCTGTTGAGCAGCGCCGTTTCCTCGCCGCAGACATAGGCGCCGGCGCCGGTGCGCACCTCCATGTCGAAGGCCTTGCCGGAGCCGAGCACCGAAGCGCCGAGCACGCCGGCCTTGCGCGCGATCTCGATCGCCTCAGCCATCGCCGCGATCGCATGGGGATATTCGGAGCGGGTATAAATGAAGCCCTTGGTGGCGCCGGTCGCGATGCCTGCGATCGCCATGCCCTCGATCAGCACGAAGGGATCACCCTCCATGATCATCCGGTCGGCAAAGGTGCCGCTGTCGCCCTCGTCGGCATTGCAAACGATGTATTTGCGTGTCCCCGCGGCCTCGAGAACCGTCTTCCACTTGATGCCTGTCGGGAAACCGGCGCCGCCGCGGCCGCGAAGGCCGCTCTCGGTCACCTGCGCGACGATCGCCTCCGGCGCCATGGCGATGGCGTTGCGCAGACCGGCAAGGCCGCCATGGGCCTGGTAGTCGTCGAGCGACAGGGGATCGGTGATGCCGCAGCGCGCAAATGTCAGTCGCGTCTGCTGCTTGAGGAAGGGGATCTCCTCGGTCTTCCCGAGACAGAGCGCGTGGTCGCCGCCATCGAGCAGCCCGGCATCAAGCAGTGAACCGACATCGCGTGCCTTGACCGGACCGTAGGCGACGCGACCTTCAGCGGTTTCCACTTCGACCAGCGGCTCCAGCCAGTGCATTCCGCGTGAGCCATTGCGTATGATTGTCGCGTCGAGACCGCGGGCCGCGATCGTCTCGGCCACGGCCTTGGCGACCTTCTCGGCACCGAGCGCCACGGCGGCGGCGTCACGCGGGATATAGATTTTCACCGTCATCGCCGCGCCTCCTGAACGAGCGCCTCGAGATCGGCGGCATCGACCCGGGCATGCACCTCTCCGTCAAGCATGGCCGAGGGTGCGCAGGAACAGAGCCCGAGACAGTAGACCGGCTCCAGCGTCACCGCGCCATCCGGCGTCGTCTCATGGAAATCGATGCCGAGCAGCCGCTTGGCGCGCTCGGCGAGCTGATCACCGCCCATCGACTGGCAGGCCTCGGCGCGACAGAGCTTCAGCACATGGCGTCCGGCCGGATGCTCGCGGAAGTCATGGTAAAACGTCATCACACCGTAGACTTCGGCGCGCGACAGGTTGAGCTCGCGCGCAATCACCGGAAGGCACTCCTGCGGCACATAACCGAACTCTTCCTGAAGCTCGTGCAGGATCGGCAACAGCGGACCTTCGAGCCCTTTGAGCTCCTCGACGATGGCAAGGGTGGTTTCCGCGATGTCGGCGCGCGGCTGATGGATGTTCAACGGGAGCCCTCCCGGCTCATGGGCTAGACGGCGACACCCGCAAACGGGCGACCGGTCCAGCCGACATTTCAATACCTGGCGAAGGCCGATCCTCGGCGGTCTCCGGCCATGATGAAAAAAGCTTCGCGCTTATGGCCCGATGGGTCAATAAGGCTGTTCCGTCGATCGATAGAAATAATCTATTGAACCTGGTTTCGCTCACCCAGGATACGCGCCTCGTGCAACAGAGCCGAGACAAGCGGCGTAAACGGCTCACGATGGGTCGCAACCAGGCCGACCGTGTGACGGGCATCCGGCTCGACGATCGGGATCATCCGGATATCCTCATGAAAACCGAATGATTTCGCGACGTTGAACGGCATGATGCTGGCCCAGCGCCCGGTCCGCACATGCGAAAAAAGCACGATCATCGAGTTCGATTCGAGCGTCGGCCTGGCGACCACGCCTGCCTCGGCAAAATGCTGGTTGACGATGCGGCGGTTCTGCATGTCGGCCGTCAATAGACAAAGCCGAACGTCGCTAACCTCTTTCCACGTCACGCTTTCCCGCTCTGAAAGCGGCGTTCCGGCGGCGGTGACGAGGTGATAGCGCTCGACTTGCAGCGGAACGCTGGTTACCCGGCCGAGCGGCTCGTTCTCCAGATAGGTGAGACCTGCATCGATCTCGAGATTTTCGAGCAGCGCCAGAATCTGCAGCGACGTGGTCGACAGCACCGAGAAGGTGACATCAGGATGTTTCTCCTGGAATGGCGCGGTAATCATCGGCACCATCGCCAGCGTCGTCGGCACCGCGGCCAGGCGGATATGGCCGGAAAGGCCCTTGCGCGCCGCCCGCATCTCCTCGCGCATGGTGCGGGCATCGCCGACGATACGGCGCGCCCATTCGAGCACGCGCTGCCCCTCCGGCGTCAGTCCCTGGAAGCGCGACCCGCGGCTGACGAGCATCACGCCAAGCTGATCCTCGAGCTGGCGGATGGCGGCCGACAAGGTCGGTTGCGCTACGCCACACTCCTCCGCCGCGCGACCGAAGTGTCTTTCGCGTGCGAGAACGAGGAACATTTCCAGCTTGTCGATCATGTCATGCCTTTGGAGTTCTTGATTCTGCCACGCTACTGGACTGGCTTGCCCCTCACCCTAACCCTCTCCCCGCTCGCGGGGAGAGGGGACGTGCCCGGCGAGACAAGCCCGCTTGCAGTCAAGGCAGAACGAATACGGCGCAGCGCTGTCCCTTCTCCCTGCGCGCGGGGAGAAGGTGCCGGCAGGCGGATGAGGGGCGAACGCCGACGCAAACACATGTTCAAGCAATCAATTGCCCGCCATTGACCTCCAACACCTGCCCGGTGATGTAGCCCGACAGCGCGTGCGAAGCGAGGAACAGATAGGCCGGCGCGCAATCTTCCGCCGTCCCGAGCCGGCCGAGCGGGATGGTCTTGCGGGTCGCCTCCAGTTTTTCCGGCGACGAATAGCGCTCGTGGAAGTCGGTGGTGATCGTGCCCGGCGAAACGCAGTTGACCCGGATGCCCTCGGGCGCGAGCTCGCGCGCCAGCGCCTTGGAATAGGTGGCGACGAAGGCCTTGCTGGCCGAATAGATCGAAGAGCCGGCGCTGCCCCCTGTCAGGGCGGAGATCGATACGGTGTTGACGATCGCCGGATGCGTACCCTTGCGCAGAAGCGGCAGCATCGCCCGCGTCATTTCGACGACCGCAGTCTGGTTGAGCTGCACGACGGTTTGGTACTGCTCGTCGGTCAGCTCTGCCGCCGGGAAGCGACCGACCATGGTGCCGGCATTGTTGATGAGGATATCGATGCTATCGAACTGGCCTCTGACCACCTCGGCCAGCCCCTCGACGCCACCGGGCGCCAGAAAATCCGCGGTGACGACATGCGCCCGGCCTTCCGTCGCCGCCGATTCGAGAAAATCGGGCAGATCGCCGATCGATCGGCCGGCATGGACGAGCACATGCGCGCCGCAATCCAGAAACTGCCGGGCAACCTCCAGCCCGATGCCGCGCCCTGCACCGGTGACCACAACGGTCATGCCCTTGAACAACGCCGGATGAAACATGTCCTTCCCCTCTTCATTCCTCAAGCAGAGTCGCCCATCGGCGAAACGAATGCAACGCGCACTGATCCTTTGGCCCGCAGCGAAAGCGATTTCATCGAAACCGCCGAATCTGAAATTGCATGGCTTTCGTTTTTGCATATTATGAAACAAAACGAAAATGGGGAGGACGGAATGTACCTGACAGGTCGGCAGGCGGAAATCCTGGAGCTGGCGAAGAGCGAGGGCCGGGTGCTCGTGGAGGAACTGGCGCAGCGCTTTTCCGTTACGCCGCAAACCATCCGAAAGGACCTGAACGACCTCTGCGACGCCAAGATTTTGAACCGCATTCATGGCGGTGCGATCTTCCCGAGCGGCAAGGAAAACGTCAAATACGATGCCCGCCGCCAGATCGCAGCACCGGAGAAGCAGGCGATCGGCAGGGCGGCCGCCGAACTCATCCCCGACAACGCCTCGCTGTTCATCAATATCGGCACGACGACCGAGGCCGTGGGTGAAGCGCTGCTCGACCACAAGGAATTGATGGTCATCACCAACAACATCAACGTCGCCAACCGCTTGCGAGTGTTCCCCTCGATCGAGGTGGTGATCACCGGCGGCGTCGTGCGTGGCTCCGACGGCGGTATCGTCGGCGAGGCCGCCGTCGACTTCATCAAGCAGTTCAAAGTCGATTTCGCGGTCATCGGCGCCTCGGCGATCGACCATGACGGCGCGCTACTCGATTTCGATTTCCGAGAAGTGAAAGTCGCCCAGGCGATCATCGCCAATGCACGCCATGTCATCCTCGTTTCCGACTCGACCAAATTCGAAAGAACCGCGCCGGTGCGCATCGGCCATATCTCCCAGGTCCAGACCTTCATCACCGATCGCTGTACGCTTGAAAATGTCAGGAAAATCTGTGCCGAACAGGATGTTCGGCTGATCGAAACCGACGTCTGAATCGGGAGGTTTAGACACCCCTAAAGATTCGGGGAGCATTCGTTTGACATTCGGTATGTTTTCGTTTTAACTGATTTCACTTTCGCTCATGCATCAATTTGTGCATCGCGAAAAGTGGAGGGGAAACAGCAGTGTCAGAGCAGGCAATCTACGACGTCTTCGTCATCGGCGGCGGCATCAACGGATGCGGCATCGCGCGCGACGCGGTCGGCCGCGGATACTCGGTCGCCTTGGCCGAAATGAACGATTTCGCCTCCGGCACCTCTTCCGGCTCCACCAAGCTCATTCATGGCGGCCTGCGCTATCTCGAGCATTACGAGTTCCGCCTCGTGCGCGAAGCGCTGATGGAGCGTGAAGTGCTCTGGGCAATGGCGCCGCACGTCATCTGGCCGATGCGCTTCGTGCTGCCCTATCATAAGGGCGGCCTGCGCCCGGCCTGGCTCATCCGCCTCGGCCTCTTCCTTTACGATCACATCGGCGGCCGCAAGCTGCTGCCGGCAACGGCGACGCTGGACATGAACCGCGATCCGGCCGGCAAGCCGCTGAAGCGGCTGTTCAACAAGGCGTTCGAATATTCCGACGGCTGGGTCAATGACGCCCGCCTGGTTGTGCTCAATGCCCGCGATGCTGCCGATCGCGGCGCCGTGATCATGGCCCGAACCCGCGTCGTCTCGGCACGGCGTAACGGCGCGCTCTGGACCGTCGAGACCGAAAATCAGGCAACCGGCGAACGCAAGACCCTGCAGGCGCGCATGCTCATCAATGCGGCCGGCCCCTGGGTCGATGCGGTGCTTTCGGGCGCGCTCGGCAAGAACGACGTCCACAATGTCCGCCTCGTCCAGGGCAGCCACATCGTCGTGAAGAAGAAGTTCGACGATCCGCGTGCCTATTTCTTCCAGAACCCGGATGGCCGCATCATGTTCGCCATCCCTTACGAGGAAGACTTCACGCTGATCGGCACCACCGATCGCGACTACACCGGCAACCCGGCGGATGTGCGCATCAGCGATGCCGAGGTCGACTATCTCTGCAGCGCGGCGAGCGAATATTTTCTGGAACCGGTGACGAAGGACGATATCGTCTGGACTTATTCGGCCGTGCGCCCGCTCTATGATGACGGCGCCAGCAAGGCGCAGGAAGCAACCCGCGACTACGTGCTGCGCGTCGAGGGCGACAAGGGTGCGGCACCGCTGCTCAACGTCTTCGGCGGCAAGCTCACGACCTACCGCCGCCTCGGTGAATCCGCGCTCGAAAAGATCGGCGAGGCGATCGGCGTCAAGGGTTCGAAATGGACCGCAGGATCAAAGCTGCCGGGCGGAGAATTCCCCGCCCAGGGTTATGCCGACGAAGTCGCAAGACTGCAAAAGCAATACCCCTTCCTTGCGCCTGTGCATGCCCGTCGCCTTGTGCGCCTCTACGGCACGCAGGCAGCCACCCTCCTGGGTTCGGCCTCGAACGAGGCGGCGCTCGGCCGCCGCTTCGGTGCCGATCTCTACGAGGCGGAAGTCAAGTGGCTGATCGCCAAGGAATGGGCACGGCGCGCTGAGGACGTGCTGTGGCGCCGCACGAAACTGGGATTGAAGCTGACGCCCGGCGAGGCGGCGGCACTGGAGGAATACATGCGAGGCGCGGCCGACGCAGCCGCGTGAGGATCCTCGCATTCCGAAGCATTTCCAGCCAAAGCGCGCTGCGGTTCTGGGTCCGGAAATGCGAAAAACGACGAGATGGAGCGTTTCCACGCCGGCTTGGAAACGCTCGGGACTGCCGACAGGCTGGGTGGAGAATTCAATGCTTGAAATGAAGAAGATATCCAAGGTCGTGGGCGGGGAGACGCATATCTACCCGACCGACCTGGTGCTGGAGAGGGGGTCGCTCAATGTACTGCTCGGCCCGACCCTGTCCGGCAAGACGTCGCTGATGCGGCTGATGGCCGGTCTCGACAAGCCGGCTTCCGGTTCGCTGATCTTCGACGGCATCGATGTGACGGGCCTGCCGGTGCAAAAGCGCTCGGTCGCCATGGTCTACCAGCAGTTCATCAACTACCCGGCGATGACCGTCTATGAGAACATCGCCTCGCCGATGCGCATCAGCGGCGCCGACACCGCGACGATCGACCGCGAAGTGCGCAAGGCCGCCGATCTCCTGAAGCTGACGCCCTATCTCGACCGCACGCCGCTCAATCTCTCGGGTGGCCAGCAGCAGCGCACGGCGCTGGCGCGCGCCATCGTCAAGAACGCCGATCTCGTGCTGCTCGACGAACCACTCGCCAACCTCGACTACAAGCTGCGCGAGGAACTGCGCGAGGAACTGCCGAAGATCTTTTCCGCCTCCGGTGCCATCTTCGTCTATGCGACGACAGAGCCTTCGGAAGCGTTGTTGCTTGGCGGCAATACGGCAGCCCTCAGCCAGGGCCGCATCACCCAGTTCGGCAAGACCATCGACGTCTATCGTCGTCCAGTCGACCTCATCACCGCCCGCACCTTCGCCGATCCGCCGCTGAACTGCATCGAACTCGTCAAATCAGGTTCGGCCTTCACGCTTGAGGGCAAGCCTGTGCTCGCGGTGCCTTCGCATCTGGCTGGCATTGCCGACGGTCCCTGCACCGTCGGCTTCCAGCCGCACCATATTTCGTTCGACCGTCCGCAAGGCAGCGGCGACGCACTCACCGTCAAGACCGCGATCTCCGAGATCGCAGGCTCGGAAAGCTTCATTCACGTCGGATTTGCCAATGCGCGCTGGGTCATGCTCGCGCCAGGCATTCACGACATCGAACCCGACGCGACCCTCGAGGTCTTCGTCGACACCCGTCATCTCATGGCCTTCGGGCCTGATGGACGCGCCATCGGCGGCGCGGCCTAAAGGGGGCGCTGGGAGGAAAACATGGCACGCATCGATCTCGAACATATCCGCCACGCCTATGGCGCCAAGCCGAAGTCTGAAAACGACTACGCGCTGAAGGAAGTGCATCACGAATGGAACGACGGCGGCGCCTATGCGCTGCTCGGCCCTTCCGGCTGTGGCAAGACCACGCTGCTCAACATCATCTCGGGCCTGATCAATCCGTCGGAAGGGCGCATTCTCTTTGACGGCAAGGACGTGACGCATCTCTCGACCCAGGAACGCAACATCGCCCAGGTGTTCCAGTTCCCGGTCATCTACGACACGATGACCGTCTACGACAATCTGGCCTTCCCCTTGCGCAACCGGCATGTGCCGGAAGCCGAGGTCGACCGCCGCGTCAAGGAGACGATCGAAATGATCGGTCTCGGCGGCTGGGCGAAGAAGACCGCCCGCGGGCTGACCGCCGACCAGAAGCAGAAGATCTCGCTTGGCCGCGGCCTCGTGCGCAACGACGTCAGCGCCATCCTGTTCGACGAGCCGCTGACCGTCATCGATCCGGAAATGAAGTGGGTGCTGCGCTCGCAGATCAAGCGGCTGCACAAGCAGTTCGGCTTCACCATGGTCTACGTCACCCACGACCAGACCGAGGCGCTCACCTTCGCCGACAAGGTCGTCGTCATGTATGACGGCCAGATCGTTCAGATCGGTACCCCGGCCGAACTCTTCGAGCGCCCGCGCCACACGTTCGTCGGCTACTTCATCGGTTCGCCGGGCATGAACGTGCTTCCGGTCAAGCTCGACGGCAACACCGCGACGGTCGGCGGCGAACACGTGGCCTTGAACTTCCTGCCCAAGTTCAAGGCCGGCGCCAAGACCGAGCTTGGCATCCGCCCGGAATTCGTCTCGCTCGGCCGCGAAGGCATGCCCGTCGCGATCACCAAGGTCGAGGACATCGGCCGCCACAAGATCGTGCGCGCCCGCTTCGCCGATCAGCCGATCTCGATCATCGTCGACGAGGATGGCGAGATCCCCGCCGATCCGCGCGTCCGCTTCGATCAGAAAGCCATCAACATCTACGCCGATTCCTGGCGCGTCGGCGAGGAGGCCTGACCATGGAAAAAACCTGGAACAACAAGGCCTGGTTCATGGTGCTGCCGGTTCTCGTGCTGGTCGCCTTCTCGGCCGTCATCCCGCTGATGACCGTCGTCAACTATTCGGTCCAGGACACCTTCGGCAACAACGCGTTCTTCTGGGCCGGCACCGACTGGTACGTGCAGGTGCTGACCTCCGACCGTTTCTGGGACGCGCTCACCCGCAACCTGATCTTCTCGGCGATCATTCTGGCCATCGAAATCCCGCTCGGCATCATCATCGCGCTCAACATGCCGAAGAAGGGCCTCGGCGTCCCGGTCTGCCTCGTCCTGATGGCGCTGCCGCTCCTGATCCCGTGGAACGTCGTCGGCACCATCTGGCAGGTGTTCGGCCGCGTCGATATCGGCCTGCTCGGCCGCACGCTCGAAGGCATGGGCATCAACTACAACTACGTGCAGAACCCGGTCGCCGCCTGGGTGACGCTGATCGTCATGGACGTCTGGCACTGGACGAGCCTCGTCGTGCTCTTGTGCTATGCCGGCCTCGTCTCGATCCCGGACGCCTATTACCAGGCGGCCAAGATCGACGGCGCCTCGCGCTGGTCGGTGTTCCGCTACATCCAGCTGCCGAAGATGAAGCGCGTTCTGCTGATCGCCTTCCTGCTGCGCTTCATGGATAGCTTCATGATCTATACCGAGCCCTTCGTCGTCACCGGCGGCGGCCCCGGCAACTCCACCACCTTCCTGTCGATCGACCTCGTCAAGACGGCCATTGGCCAGTTCGACCTCGGTCCGGCGGCAGCGCTATCGATCATCTACTTCCTCATCATCCTGCTGCTCTCGTGGATCTTCTACACCGTGATGACCACGAGCGACGCGCAAGGCTGATAAAGGCGGGAGGAGAACCAACATGCAAACACAACCGCTTACCGAACGCCTTTCCTGGCTGGTGCCGACGATCTACATCGTCTTCCTGCTCCTGCCGATCTATTGGCTCGTCAACATGAGCTTCAAGGAAACGAGCGAGATCCTCAGCACCTTCTCGCTCTGGCCGGTGAACCCGACGCTCCGGAACTACCAGGTGATCTTCACCGATCCGTCCTGGTACAACGGCTACATCAACTCGATCATCTACGTCGTGATGAACACGGTGATCTCGGTATCGGCAGCGCTGCCGGCGGCCTACGCCTTCTCGCGCTACCGCTTCCTCGGCGACAAGCACCTGTTCTTCTGGCTCTTGACCAACCGCATGGCGCCGCCGGCCGTTTTCGCCCTGCCGTTCTTCCAGCTCTATTCGGCCTTCGGCCTGATCGACACGCACATCGCCGTGGCGCTTGCCCACTGCCTGTTCAACGTGCCGCTCGCCGTCTGGATCCTCGAAGGCTTCATGTCGGGCGTGCCGAAGGAAATCGACGAAACCGCCTATATCGACGGCTATTCGTTCCCGCGCTTCTTCGTGAAGATCTTCATGCCGCTGATCGCCTCGGGCATCGGTGTCGCCGCCTTCTTCTGCTTCATGTTCTCCTGGGTCGAACTGCTGCTAGCCCGCACGCTGACGACCACGGACGCCAAGCCGATCGCCGCCACCATGACCCGCACCGTTTCCGCTTCCGGCCTCGACTGGGGCGTGCTGGCCGCTGCCGGCGTGCTCACCATCATTCCGGGCGCGCTGGTGATCTATTTCGTCCGCAACTACATCGCCAAGGGCTTTGCCCTGGGGAGGGTATGATGACCGCTCAACCCATTCGCAAGGCCCGTTGGCAACTGCCCTTCGCCGCCGTTCTGATCGTCTATGCCGCCGCCGCCGGGCTGCTCATGAGCATGCTGCCGATCAAGGACGGCGCACGCGACTGGTTCGCGCCGCTGGTCGCCGGTGGTTGGATGGCCTGGTCGTTTCCGTCGGCCATGTTCTTCCTCACCATCTTCGCGCTGCTGTCGATGATGGCGGTCTGGGAATATGCCGCGCCGGGCGGAAACCCGCGCGTCGGCATCCTGCGCTTCGAGACGACACGGGGCGATCGCCTCTTCGTGTCGCTGCTCGGAAGCGCCTTCATTCACCTCGCATGGCTCGGTTTCGTCGGCGGGCAGAACCTGTGGTGGGCGCTCGCGCTCTCCCTGGTCTATGCCGTCGGCGTCTTCCGCTACGTCTGAGGCGAGCCGATTTGAGGGGCCGCGCGCGCGGCCCCTCAAAAGCTAAAGAACCGCATTCGCAAACCTAAGGGAGGGAATTATGCGACGGCATCTTTTGACTACGACGGCGGCTATGCTGCTGGCTTTCACCGGCACCGCTTTTGCCGGCATGGACGAGGCAAAGAAGTTCCTCGATACCGAAATCGGCGACATGTCCTCGCTCGACCGCGCGGCCCAGGAAGCCGAAATGCAGTGGTTCGTCGATGCGGCTAAGCCCTTCGCCGGCATGGAAATCAAGGTCGTTTCCGAAACGATCACCACCCATGAATACGAATCGAAGACCCTCGCCAAGGCCTTCGCCGACATCACCGGCATCAAGATCACCCACGACCTGATCGGCGAAGGCGACGTCGTCGAAAAGCTGCAGACGCAGATGCAGTCGGGCGAAAACGTCTATGACGCCTACATCAACGACTCTGACCTGATCGGCACCCATTGGCGTTACCAGCAGGCGCGCAGCCTGACGGACTTCATGGCCAATGAAGGCAAGGACGTCACCAACCCGAACCTCGACATCGACGACTTCATCGGCAAGTCCTTCACGACCGCGCCGGATGGCAAGCTCTACCAGCTGCCCGACCAGCAGTTCGCGAACCTCTACTGGTTCCGCTACGACTGGTTCAACGACGAGAAGAACAAGGCGGACTTCAAGGCGAAGTACGGCTACGACCTCGGCGTTCCGGTCAACTGGTCGGCCTATGAGGACATCGCCGAGTTCTTCACCGGCCGCGAAGTCGACGGCAAGAAGGTCTATGGCCACATGGACTACGGCAAGAAGGACCCGTCGCTCGGCTGGCGGTTCACCGACGCCTGGCTGTCGATGGCCGGCAACGGCGACAAGGGCATCCCGAACGGCAAGCCGGTCGACGAATGGGGTATCAAGGTCGACGAGAACTCGCGTCCGGTCGGCTCGTGCGTTGCCCGCGGCGGCGACACCAACGGCCCGGCCGCCGTCTACTCGATCCAGAAGTACCTCGACTGGATGAAGGCCTATGCACCGGCTGCTGCCCAGGGCATGACCTTCTCGGAATCCGGTCCGGTTCCGTCGCAGGGCGAAATCGCCCAGCAGATGTTCACCTACACGGCCTTTACCGCCGACTTCGTCAAGCCGGGCCTGCCCGTCGTCAACGAGGACGGCTCGCCGAAGTGGCGTTTCGCGCCGAGCCCGCACGGCGTCTACTGGAAGGACGGCATGAAGCTCGGCTACCAGGACGCCGGTTCCTGGACGCTCTTGAAGTCCACCCCTGACGACCGCGCCAAGGCCGCATGGCTCTATGCGCAGTTCGTGACCTCGAAGACCGTCGACGTGAAGAAGAGCCATGTCGGCCTCACCTTCATCCGCCAGTCGACGCTCGACCACAAGAGCTTCACGGACCGTGCTCCGAAGCTCGGCGGTCTGATCGAGTTCTACCGTTCGCCGGCCCGCCTGCAGTGGTCGCCGACCGGCACGAACGTTCCTGACTATCCGAAGCTGGCTCAGCTGTGGTGGCAGGCGATCGGCGATGCATCCTCGGGTGCGAAGACCGCTCAGGAAGCCATGGACTCGCTGTGCGCCGAGCAGGAGAAGGTTCTCTCCCGTCTCGAACGTTCGGGCGTTCAGGGCGACATCGGTCCGAAGCTCGCCGAAGAGCATGACCTTGAGTACTGGAACGCCGAAGCCGTCAAGGCTGGCAACCTCGCTCCGCAGCTGAAGGTCGAGAACGAGAAGGAAAAGCCGCAGACCGTCAACTATGACGATCTGGTCAAGAGCTGGCAGAAGTAACAAGAAGGCCGCCCAAACCGGGCGGCCTTTTTCTTTCAGGAGATGCGGCACCGGGGTCGGCAACGGCCCCGGTATTTCTTTGCCGGCAATCCCTGAGCGGCATGGCCGTGCCTACATGCGGGCCAGCCGAAGGCGTCCGGACTTCTCGGACCGGCGCTTGTCGAAGATCGCCCGGACGGCGCGCGTCGAGCCGTCGTCCATCTGCACGGTCATGTCCATGTAGAGATGCTTGTCGACGATAGCGATCCGGATATCGAATGGCTGACCGCGATAGTGGCTGGTACCGTCCTCGCTCCAGCGACCGATCCCCTCGGCGCTATGGCCGCCTCCAGCGCGTCCGAGATGGACCACCGCGAACCATCCGTCCTTGCCCGTCACCTTCAGGACCGGACCGTTCCGCCTGATTTCGACCCAGCAGGTCCCGCAGGCGTCGGTTCCTGACGCCACCTGCTGCCACTGCCCCGGAAAGGTGGCGCCGTTGGCGCGCGCGGCAACCGGTGAAAGCGCGAAGGCGAGCGCGAACAGCACAGCGGGCAAACGCCAGAGGGCCAGTCTCCAAGATACCATCGATCATGATCCCAAACGAACAGCGCCGGAGCACCGGCGTAAGGGACCATCGCTGCTTCGCATTGCGGCTACGTTGCATGGTCTCCCGCCTCGTCAGGCTCGCCTGCAGCTTTTCGTCAAGGCTCGCGGCCTTGCGGCAACTGTTCCCGCCGCCAGCGCATCGTGACTGATTTCCCCCGGATTCCGGAAAGTGTTTTCGTTTTCGCAATACTTGCGACATTCTGCCTCGGCACGGAAAAATTGCACTCCCCTGTTGGAGGACGGGGGAACCGGACTGGTCGACGTGATGGGAGGAGGAACCATGAGCGACGTTTCCAGCATACACCCGGTGGACGAGAAGCTGCCTGTGGGCAGGCTCGCGACACTTGGGATCCAGCACGTTCTTGTCATGTATGGCGGCGCCGTCGCGGTACCGCTGATCGTCGGCCGGGCATTGCAGCTCAGCCCCCAGGATGTTGCCTTCCTGATCTCGGCCGATCTGTTCGTCTGCGGCATCGTCACCATCATCCAGTCGCTCGGCCTCGGTCGCAGCTTCGGCATCCGCCTTCCCGTCATGATGGGCGTTACGTTCGCCTCCGTCGGCCCGATGGTTTCGATGGCGGCGATGACCCCGGGCCAGGAGGGCGCGCGCATGATCTTCGGCGCCATCATCGGCGCCGGCCTCGTCGCCCTGCTGATCGCGCCGTTGATGGGCAGATTGCTCAAGTTCTTCCCGCCGATCGTCACTGGCACCATCATTCTCGTCATCGGCGTTTCGCTGATGCGGGTGGGCGTCAACTGGATCTTCGGCAATCCTTTCGGTCCAACGGCGCCGAAACTGGTCGACCCAGCCCATACCGAATGGCTGGCCGCGATAAAGGCCGCGGCCGCCGCCGGCGGACCTGCTATTCCCGACGGTCTGGTGCTCGGCGCCACAGTGCCGAACCCGCTCTATGCGGAGCCGGGCCACATCGCGCTTGCCGCCTTCGTGCTTGTGTCCATCCTCGTCATCGCACGCTTCGGCCGCGGATTGATCAGCAACATCGCGGTGCTGACCGGCGTCGTCCTCGGCTGCGTCCTCGCCGCCGCACTCGGCATGATGCACTTCGACCGGGTGGCCGACGCCGGCTGGTTTGCCGTGGTCACGCCGCTGCGCTTCGGCATGCCGATCTTCGATCCGGTGCTGATCGCCACCATGTCGCTCGTGATGATCGTCGTCATGATCGAATCGACGGGCATGTTCCTGGCGCTCGGCGAAATGACCAACCGCGAGGTGTCGCAGCAGCAGCTGACGGCGGGGCTCAGGGTCGATGGCCTCGGCACGATGATCGGCGGCCTGTTCAACACCTTCCCCTATACGAGCTTCTCGCAGAATGTCGGTCTCGTCGGCGTCACCGGCGTGAAGAGCCGCTATGTCTGCGTGATGGGGGGCGTCATCATGATCGCGCTCGGACTGATCCCGAAGATGGGCGCTCTAGTGGAAGCGGTGCCGACCTTCGTGCTCGGCGGCGCCGGCCTGGTGATGTTCGGCATGGTGGCGGCCACCGGCGTGCGCATCCTGTCGACCGTCGACTTCAAGTCGTCGCGCAACAACCTCTTCGTTGTCGCCGTCTCGGTCGGCTTCGGCCTGATCCCTTTGATCGCGCCGAACTACCTGATGTGGCTGCCGCATGCGATCCACCCGATCATCGAGTCCGGCATCGTGCTCGCCTCGATCTCGGCCGTGGTGCTCAATGCCTTCTTCAATGGCTTGAGCTTCGAAAGATCCGCGTCCGTCGACGCGGCCAAGCTCGCCGACAGCCACTGAGCATAAACGAAAGCATCTGCCCCGCCCCCCCCGAAAGGTGGGTCGGGGCTTTGTCGTCTCACGTCCGCGGAGAGATCTCGATACTTCGATCGCCACCGAAGCATCTGCCGTCTCCATCGCGCTAGAGGAAGGACAACGACGACGACACGAAGGTTCTCTGCCATGGCCAAGACCAATCTCACCCTTGAACTCCTCCTGCTGCTTGCGCTTGCGACGCTCTGGGGCGCTTCCTACACCTTCATCAAGATCGGCGTTGAAACCATTCCGCCGGTCACGCTGATTGCCGCCCGTACCTTGATCGCCGGCGCCCTGCTTCTCGCGGTTCTCCGTTGGCGTGGCCTGAAAATGCCGCGCGACGTCGCAACCTGGCGGCGGTTCCTGTTCCAGGCTTGCCTCAACAGCGTCGTGCCCTTCACACTGATTGCCTGGGCGGAACAGACGATCGATGCCGGCATCGCTTCGATCCTCAATGCGACGACGCCGATCTTCGCCTTCCTGATGACGGCCCTGATTACCCGCCACGAGGCCGTCACCGCACGCAAGCTCGTCGGCGTCATTGCCGGCATGACCGGCATCAGCCTGATCATCGGCATGGAGGCCTTCGGCGGTCTCGGCGCGCAATTGCTGCCACAGCTCGCCGTGGTGCTTGCCACCGTTTGTTATGCCGGTGCCGCCATCTTCGGGCGCAGCTTCAAAGGGCTCGACCCGATGATGCCCGCCGCCGGCTCGCTGATATCGGGCACGGTGCTGCTGATCCCCACCAGCCTCATTGTCGACCGGCCGTGGACGCTGGCTCCATCCATGGATTCGCTGCTTGCGCTCCTTGGCCTCGCAGTCTTTTCGACAGCACTTGCCTTCGCCATCTACTTCCGGCTGATCCAGACGCTGGGTTCGGTCGGCGCCACGGCCCAGGCCTATCTGCGCGTGCCGGTCGGTGTCGCCATCGGCGCGATCCTCCTCGGCGAACGGCTGTCGGACACCGCCTGGATCGGCCTTGGCTGCGTCATCATCGGCGTTGCGGCCATGACCATACCGGCACGGCGGCGCACCTCCGCCGTCGCGGGTCGCGGCTGACATTCTTTCATTTGAAAGCAAACGGAGACGTCGCGCGACATCACGAGCGCAACGACTCTGACGAGCTTCGCTCAGTCCTTGCGCTTGCGGCAGTAGAGCTCGAGCCGGTGGCGCACCAAATCGTAGCCGAGCTCGGCGGCAATCTCCGCTTGCAGTTGCTCGATCTTGTCGGAACGGAACTCGATCACAGCCCCCGTGTCGATATCGATCAGATGATCGT
This sequence comes from Sinorhizobium sp. NFACC03, assembly GCF_900103435.1. Taxonomy (NCBI): domain Bacteria; kingdom Pseudomonadati; phylum Pseudomonadota; class Alphaproteobacteria; order Hyphomicrobiales; family Rhizobiaceae; genus Sinorhizobium; species Sinorhizobium sp. NFACC03. Next base: position 179,722 of record NZ_FMXF01000006.1, on the reverse strand, counting down.
GATGCGGCGCGTCGGCGGTCTCGAAACGCGCCGTCGCGCTTTCGAAGGCATGGCGCTGCACGACGCCCTGCTGCTCGAGCGCTGACAGCGTCCGGTAGACCGTCGAAAGCGAGACGGTGGCGTCGATTTCCTTCGCCCGGCGATGCAGTTCGTTTGCATCCGGATGGTCTTCGGCGGTGGCGAGAATCTTCAGGATTGCGGAGCGCTGGCGCGTAACGCGCACGCCGCCATCCCGCAAAACGCCTTCCAGCTCTTCGACACGATTCTTGTTCTGTTTCATGGTCGTTACACTAGCCAAGGGCATTGGTTTTGAAAATAGCTAGTTGCGAATGCTTCGCATTTGCATTGACTTATGCAAATCATTCCCCTACTCCTGTGATGTCAACATCTGGGAGTAGCGAATGATCGATCAGACGAAGCGCGCGATCCTGGCAGCGGCAGCTGCCCTGGCAGCCATCGCGCTCCTTCCCGGCGCCGGCTCAGCGCAGGAGAAATTCAAGGCAGTGACGACCTTCACGGTCATTGCCGACATGGCCAAGAACGTCGCGGGCGACGCCGCAATCGTCGAATCGATCACCAAACCGGGTGCCGAGATCCACAACTACCAGCCGACCCCGCGCGACATCCTGAAGGCGCACGACGCCAAGCTGATCCTGTGGAACGGTCTGAACCTGGAGCTCTGGTTTGAGAAATTCTTCCAGAACTTTGATGACGTCCCCGGTGCCGTCGTCTCGACCGGCGTCGAGCCCATGGGCATTGCCGAAGGCCCCTACAGCGGAAAGCCCAATCCGCATGCCTGGATGTCGCCATCGGCAGCCCTCATCTATGTCGACAACATTCGCGACGCCTTCGTGAAGTACGATCCCGCCAATGCCGAGACCTACAAGGCGAATGCCGAGGCCTATAAGCAGAAGATCGAGGCGACCATCGCGCCGATCCGCGCCGAGATCGCCAAGATCCCCGAAGACAAGCGCTGGTTGGTTTCGAGCGAAGGCGCCTTCAGCTACCTGATCCGCGATTTCGGCATGAAGGAACTCTACCTCTGGCCGATCAATGCCGACCAACAGGGTACCCCGCAACAGGTCCGCAAGGTCATCGACGCCGTCAGGGCCAACCACATTCCGGTCGTCTTTTCCGAAAGCACGATCTCGCCCGATCCGGCTGAGCAGGTGGCGCGCGAAACCGGTGCAAAATACGGTGGCGTGCTCTACGTTGATTCCTTGAGCGAGGCGGACGGTCCGGTTCCCACCTATATCGATCTGCTGCGCGTCACATCGGAAACCATCGCCAAGGGGCTTTCGCAATGAACCTTCAGGTGAAGCCCCGCTCCGGCCCCGCGCCGGCGTCCGGCGAACAGGGCAGCGGCATCCGTGTCTCTGGCGCGACAGTCACCTACCGCAACGGCCTGCGGGCCCTGCGCGACGCGACCTTCGAGATCCCGACGGGCACGATCACCGCGCTCGTCGGCGTCAACGGCAGCGGCAAGTCGACACTCTTCAAGGCGATCATGGGCTTTGCCCGGCTCTCGCGCGGCGAGATCTCGATCCTTGGCCGTTCGGTTCCGGAAGCGCTCAAGAAGAACCTCGTCGCCTATGTGCCGCAGGCCGAGGAGGTCGACTGGAACTTCCCGGTCCTGGTCGAGGACGTCGTCATGATGGGCCGCTACGGCCACATGAACATGCTGCGCATCCCGAAGACGGCGGATCATGAGGCGGTCGAGGCAGCGCTTGCGCGCGTCGGCATGAGCGACTATCGCAAGCGCCAGATCGGTGAACTCTCCGGCGGCCAGAAGAAGCGCGTCTTCCTGGCGCGCGCGCTCGCCCAGGATGGCAAGGTCATCCTGCTCGACGAACCGTTCACCGGCGTCGACGTCAAGACCGAGGACGCGATCATTCGCCTCCTGATCGGCCTGCGTGACGAGGGCCGGGTCATGCTGGTTTCCACCCACAATCTCGGCAGTGTGCCGGAATTCTGCGACCGCACCGTGCTCCTCAAGAACACCGTGCTCGCCTATGGCCCGACGGAAACCACCTTCACCCGCGAAAACCTGGAACTCGCCTTCGGCGGCGTTCTCCGGCACTTCGTGCTCGGCGGCGAAAACCTGCATGACGATGCCGATCCGCGGCAGCTCGCCGTCATCACCGACGACGAGCGCCCGCTCGTCATGTATGGCGACAAGGATCGGATGGTGGCGCAGCCGGCAAAACCCGAGACCAACGGGGAACCGAACGGCAAATGATCGCCACGCTCCTGGAACCCTTCACCTATGGCTACATGGTCAATGCCATGTGGGTGAGCGCGCTGGTCGGCGCCGTCTGCGCCTTCCTCTCCTCCTATCTGATGCTCAAGGGCTGGTCGCTGATCGGTGATGCCCTCTCGCATTCGATCGTCCCGGGGGTCGCCGGCGCCTATATGCTGGGCCTGCCCTTCTCGCTCGGCGCCTTCTTCTCCGGCTCGCTTGCCGCCGGCGCCATGTTGTTTCTCAACCAGCGCACAAGGCTCAAGGAAGACACGATCATCGGCCTGATCTTCACCTCCTTCTTCGGCCTCGGGCTTTTCATGGTCTCGCTGTCGCCGACATCGGTGAATATTCAGACCATCGTGCTCGGCAACATCCTGGCGATCACGCCCGCCGACACACTGCAGCTCGCGATCATCGGCATCGTCTCGCTGGTCATTCTGGCAGCGAAGTGGAAGGACCTGATGGTGACCTTCTTCGATGAGAGCCACGCCCGCTCGATCGGCATTCCCACCACCTTCCTCAAGGTGCTGTTCTTCACCCTGCTCTCGGCCTGTACGGTCGCAGCACTGCAGACCGTCGGCGCTTTCCTTGTCATCGCCATGGTGGTGACGCCTGGCGCGACCGCTTACCTGCTCACGGATCGCTTTCCGCGGCTGATCCTGATCAGCGTCGCCATCGGTGCGCTGACGAGCTTCTTCGGCGCCTATTTCAGCTACTTCCTCGACGGTGCCACCGGCGGCATCATCATCGTGCTGCAGACACTCATCTTCCTGACGGCCTTCGTCTTGGCCCCGAAGCACGGGCTGCTCGCCGCGCGCAGGCGCAGCGCCGAACCGATGGAGGCTGCCCGATGATCTCGCTCGACATGCTGCTTGCGGTCTTCGAATTCGAGTTCATGCGCAACGCACTTCTGATCTCGGTGCTGGTGGCGATCCCGACCGCCATGCTCTCCTGTTTCCTGGTGCTGAAGGGCTGGTCGCTGATGGGCGACGCGATCTCGCATGCGGTCTTCCCCGGCATCGTCATCTCCTACATCGTCGGCCTGCCGCTTGCCGTCGGCGCCTTTGCCGCCGGCATGTCCTGCGCGCTTTTGACCGGCTATCTCAAGGAAAACAGCCGCATCAAGCAGGATACGGTGATGGGCGTGGTCTTCTCCGGCATGTTCGGCTTCGGGCTGGTGCTCTACACCAAGATCCAGAGCGACGTGCACCTCGACCACATCCTCTTCGGCGACATGCTCGGCATCGGCTGGCGCGACATCGCCGAGACCGGCGTGATCGCCTTGGTCGCCACCGGTATTCTCGCCGTCAAATGGCGCGATTTCCTGCTGCACGCCTTCGATCCCGCCCAGGCCAAAGCCGTCGGTCTTCCGGTTAACTGGTTGCACTATGGGCTGCTCGCGATCCTGTCGCTGACGATCGTCGGCGCGCTGAAGGCGGTGGGGCTGATCCTTGCCATCGCCATGCTGATCGCACCCGGCGCCATCGCCTTCCTGGTCACCCGCACCATGGGCGCCATGCTCATCGTCGCCGTGCTCATCGCGATGACGGCCTCCTTCTGCGGCGTCTATCTCTCCTTCTTCATCGACAGCGCGCCGGCGCCGACCATCGTGCTCCTGATGACCGTGATGTTCCTGATCGCCTTTGCCTGGACCTCCTGGCGGACCTATCGGAACGAAGCGCGGCGGGCGATCGAATGACAAAGAGGCTCCCGGTGCAGGGAGCCTCATCGCCTGTTCTCAGTGGCTCGGATGGAGCGCGTCGTTGAGATACATGCAGGTCAGCATGGTGAAGATATAGGCCTGGATGAGCGCCATCAGCAGTTCGAGCCCGGTCAGCGCCACCGTCATCAGCAGCGGCATGACCGCGGCCAGGATCCCGAGCGCCCCAAAGCCGCTGAGGCCCACGACGAAACCGGCGAAAACCTTGAGCGTGATGTGGCCGGCCAGCATGACCGCGAATAGACGAACCGAGTGGCTGACGGGACGCGAGAGGTAGGAGACCACCTCGATCGGGATGATGATCGGCGCCAGAATCAACGGCACGCCCGCCGGCATGAACAGCTTGAGGAAGCCGAAGCCGTGCCGGTAAAGGCCATAGAGCGTGACCGTCAGGAACACCAGCATGGCCAGCGCGAAGGTGACCGCGATATGGCTCGTCACCGTGAAGGCATAGGGGAACATGCCGATCAGGTTGGCGGTGAGGATGAACACGAAAAGCGAGAAGACCAGCGGGAAGAAGCGCATGCCCTTCTCGCCGGCATTGTCGCGCAGCGTCTTTGCCGCAAACTCATAGAGGATCTCGGCCGCCGACTGCGCCCGGTTCGGCACGAGGCCGCGTCTTCCCGTTGACAGGATCAGGAACAGACTGGCGATCGCCACCGTCAGCACCATATAGGCGGCCGAGTTGGTAAAGCTGATCTGGTGACCGCCGATCTCGGCGATCGGTAGGAGTGACTTGATCTCAAATTGTTCGATGGGTCCGGCCATCATCAACCTCATGTGTTGGCGGAGACGCATCGGCGGCGCGCGTCGGCGGCCGCCGGCGCGTCAATGTGTTGGACAAGCGATCGGCGGCCGAGATCGTTCCACGAAGCGATTGCTTCCGATGGAATGACTAGGCTGTTCAATAAAGGGAAAGGTCGCGCGGACGTGCCGCGAGCTTTGGGGCTGCATGATGCGATCGACTCCAAGTATCTCGGTCGAGATACTGGGGCCGTCCCCAGGCGAAGCACCGACGCGGGTCGTCCCGCGTGCGCCTGACCTAGAGGCAATTTGCAGCGGGGTCAAGCTGGCTTGCCCCCGATCGTGGCTTGGGCGCTAGCCGAAGCGGCGATGATCCGCAAGCACGTCTTCGATCACCGTGCGCTGCTTTGCCTTCTCGCTTGCAGGTGCGCCGGTCATGCCGGCAAGCACGATCAGCGCCTTCCACAGGGTCCAGCCACGCCCGCGGGCCCAGGCACCGCGATCGAGTGCCATGCCATGACGGAAGACCTCGCGGCTCTCGCCATGGAAGAACGTCCAGGCGATCGCCAGATCGCAGGCGGGGTCGCCGACACCCGAAGTGCCGAAATCGATGACCGCGCTCAAGCGACCCTGCGCGACCAACAGGTTGCCCCAGGCGATATCGCCGTGAAACCAGACGGGCGTCCCCTCGAATGGCGCAGCAAGGGCCGCTTCCCAGACCTCTCTGGCCGCCACCGTGTCGACCTGTCCCTCAAGCAGTGGGAGCGCCTGACGTGTCTGCTCGTCATAGAAGGCAGGCGGACCGCCGCGGTGGAAGTTATGGTCGCCGGGCAAAGGCCCACTCGCAGCATCCGCCTGCCGCAAGGCGCGCAGAAACCGCGTGAGATCCTTCGCCACTTGCCCGAGATCTGCGACCCGCTCCACCGCCAACGTTTCCCCCTGAAGCCAGCGGTAGACCGACCAGGGCCAGGGAAAGCCTTCTCCCGGCGTGCCCTTGGCAAGCGGCACGGGAATGGGCAGCGGCAATTGGGGAGCCAGCCGCGGCAGCCAGCGGTGCTCCTTTTCCACTTGCAGCACATAGTGCTCGGCGCTCGGCAGGCGCACGGTCATCTGCTCGCCGAGCCGGAAGCTTCTGTTGTCCCAGCCGCCGGGCTCGATCGGGCGCACCTCAAGATCCGACCATCGCGGAAACTGTGTCGCGATCAGCCGCCGTACCAGCGACGCATCGATCACAAGCTCGGCTGATTTCGGGTTTGCCATGACCTATTCCATTCGATGTTTGCGTCCAGAAGCTATGTGATCGTCCCCGGATTTCAACTTCCTAGTTCACCGTAACGCTCGTTCAGCGGCGCGTTGTGTTGAGACGTGACAGTCGCTTGCCGATATCGGCGGTTGCATATTGCCGCCGCGACGGATTTCGAGGATGAAGAAGGCCTAGACCCGTTGATAGCTTGAGATCATGGAAGCCCGGCCGACCGATCATCTTTTGCTGGAGGTCCCGCGCCTCATCGCACCCCGCCGGGCAGGCGGGACCGCATGAGCACGCCCCGTGACAAGACGCCGGCTCCAAAGCCTGCCGGTCGGACGGGACTGCGCTTCTTTCTCGTCGCTCTCATCCTGATCGTCACCGCCATTCTCGCGACGGCCCTGCTTGCCAACGAACAGCGTAACCTCAAGAAAGTTCTCGTGGCATTGGGTCTGCCGACGACCTTCCTGGCGAAGAGCAAGCCCTCCGAATCGACGGCCGAGAAGCCGGCAAGGCGCGAACCGCCACGCATCGCCCTGCCCGCCTGGACCTTCCAGGATCTGCAGACGCCGGAGCAGCAGTTCCTGCGCGTCATCCGCAGCGATCCCAAGGCGCTCTGCGACGAGTTGCGCGACGCCGGCTTTCGCGAACTCGAATGGAAAGCCGGTGCCGGTGAGCGTGCCCAATGGGAATGTTCGTCACTCGTCTCCTTCCCGCGTCCGGGCGAGGACAAGCCCTCATCGATCTTCATCTTCGTCAAAGGCAGCGGCGAGGAGGAAATCACCTCCTTCCGCGTCAAGCTCAACATCGAGCGACCGGAGGACCGCCAGGCCGTGACCACGGCAGCGGCGCGGGCAGCGGCGGTGTTCCTCGACCACGTGCGCTGGGCCGATGCCGCAAGCGTCACCCTGCAAATCCAGGCGCTGAAGGAATTCGATCTCAAGCGTTTCGGCAGCCGCATCCAGTTCAAGCGCGAGTCCGACGAGGTGACGCCGCGCTTTAACTTCCTTGCCAACCAGCCGCCGCGCGCGCGGCCGAAGAGCATTGCCGAGCTTTACTTCGACCGGAGCAAATGGCTCGCCTATGGCGATGCCGGACTGCGTAGCTTCGTCAAGGGCCCGACAGACTGGAACGTGCCGGCAAAAGTGCCGAATGGGAAGGAGCCAGCGACGGACGCCACATCAGGCGAGAAGCCCTCCGCGGAGCATGCGCCATGACGATCCCGTCACTCGCTGACTTAGGAAAGCAACGGCCTACCGATCGATCCGGGTCGAAAGGATAATCGAAGAAAGCGTCCGGTCGACGCCGTCGATCTCGCCAATGCGATCGATCAGAAGATCGAGTTCGCTGATCGACGTCGCCGCGACCACCGCGATAAGATCGAAACTGCCGCTGACAGAATGCAGCGTCTGGATTTCACGGATGGCACTGAGTTCGGGGGTCACGCGGCTCAGCGCCCGCGGCGCGATGGTGATCAGCACATGCGCCTTGACCAGCCCCTTCTCGTAGCTCTCCGACAGGCGCACGCCATAGCCGGCGATGATTCCCTCGCGCTCCAACCGCTCGATCCTCGCCTGCACTGTCGTGCGCGACAGGCCGAGCCGGCGCGCGATCGTCGCCGTCGGCATGCGGGCATTTTCGCTGAGGACGGCGAGGAGCTCTCGATCCTTATCCGTGATTTGCATTTCGTCGGTCCGGTTGGGCAATCTGCCGAATATCTATAGGCGATTTAGTCGTTTCAGCGCTTCAAATCAACAACCCCTCCCACGACAATAGGGGCACACACAGTTCTCATGCCCTGGGGGAAAGAATGAAGAATATCGTCGTCATCGGAGCAGGCAAGATCGGCTCCACCATCGCTCGCATGCTCGCCCATACCGGCGACTACAGCGTCTGCGTCGCCGACCGCAGCGCCGAACAGCTGGAGCAGGTGGAAAAGCACGCTGCCATCACGACCGCGACGGTCGATATCGCCGACAAGAAGCAGCTCGTCGCTCTTCTGTCGGGCAAATTTGCCGTCCTCAGCGCCGCTCCGTTCCACCTGACGGTCGCAATTGCCGAAGGCGCTGCTGAAGCCGGCATCCACTACCTGGACCTGACCGAAGACGTCGAATCCACCCGCCAGGTCAAGGCGATCGCCGCCAAGGCCAACACCGCCTTCATCCCGCAGTGCGGCCTCGCACCGGGCTTCATCTCGATCGTCGCCAACGATCTCGCCAGCCACTTTGAGACGCTGGAAAGCGTGCGCATGCGCGTTGGCGCCCTGCCGCAGTACCCGTCGAACGCGCTCAACTACAATCTTACCTGGAGCACCGACGGCGTTATCAACGAATATATCGAGCCCTGCGAAGCGATCGTCGAAAACAACCTCATCGAAGTGCCGGCCATGGAAGAGCGCGAAGAATTCTCGCTCGACGGCGTCACCTATGAAGCCTTCAACACCTCGGGCGGTCTCGGCACGCTCTGCGAAACGCTGAAGGGCAAGGTTCGCACGCTGAACTACAAGACGATCCGCTATCCGGGCCATGCCGCCATCATGAAGGCGCTCCTCAACGACCTCGGCCTGCGCCACCGCCGCGAAGTCCTCAAGGACATCTTCGAGAACGCCCTGCCGACCACCACCCAGGACGTCGTCGTGATCTTCGTTACAGTTTCGGGCTTCCGCAGCGGCCGCCTGATCCAGGAAACCTACGCCAACAAGGTCTATAGCGGCGTCGTTGCCGGCCGCATGCAGAGCGGTATCCAGATCACTACGGCAGGCAGCATCTGCGCCGTGCTCGACCTGCTCGCCGAAGGCAAGATCGCCTCGAAGGGCTTCGTTCGCCAGGAAGACATCAGCCTCGACACCTTCCTCGCAAACCGCTTCGGCCACTACTACGCTCAGAAGGGCGAAACCGAGCGCGTCGCCGGCTGATCCTTCAGCTATAAGCGTGCCGAATTTGGAGCGGGACAGACGTCCCGCTCTCACCTACGCAAAGCCCGGGTCTTGGCCCGGGCTTTTTTCGTGTCGTCCGATCATTCGGGCCTGAGGCGCCGCGTCGTATCAGACGCGCGCAAAGGTCGCCGTAGCACTTTGACGGATACCCCTTAGCTTCGGCCGAATTCGTCCTCGATACGGATGATGTCATCTTCGCCGAGATAGGAGCCGGTGCGCACCTCGATCAGTTCCAGCGGGATTTTGCCCGGGTTGTGAAGCCGATGCACGATCCCCGGCGGAATATAGACCGACTCATTCTCGTGCAGCATTCGCGTTTCCCCGGACATCGTGATCTCCGCAGTGCCGCGCACCACGATCCAATGTTCCGCCCGATGATGATGCTTCTGCAGTGAGATCTTCTTGCCGGGGTTCACGCGCAGACGTTTGACGGCAAAGCGTTCTCCGTCCGAAATGGCCGCGACCGCCCCCCAGGGGCGATAGGACGTCGGGTGTATCTCGGTCAGCGCCGCCGTCTGTGGCGACTTCGCCAGCGTCTTGACGATGGAACCGACGCTCTGGCTATCGGCCAGCCGTCCGACATAGACGGCATCCTCGCCGGCAATGACGGCGACATCGTCCAGCCCTTGAACTGCAAGGTGAATGTCGCGCGACAGGACCAGCGAATTGCGCGTGTTCGACACCGTGGCCTTGTCGGTGACGACATTGCCGTCGCCGTCCTTTTCTCCCGTCTTCCAGACCGCGTCCCAGCTGCCGAGATCGGACCAGAGGAAGGAAGACGGCACCACAGCCGCCCGCTCAGTCTTTTCAAAGACCGCATAATCGACGGAGATATCAGGCGCAGCGGCAAAGCTCGCCGCGTGCAGCCGGGTGAAGTCGAGATCCTTCTGAGCCCCTTCCACCGCGAGCTTCGTCGCTTCCCAGACCTGGGGCGCGTGGCGCTTCATCTCATCAAGAAAGTGCTTTACCGGCAGCATGAACATGCCGGAGTTCCAGAGGTAGCGCCCGGTCTCGAGCATTGCCTCGGCTTTGGCGCGGTCCGGCTTCTCGACGAACCGCGCCACACGGTTCGTGCCAGCCGTCAGTTCTTCGCCGCGCTCGATGTAGCCGTAGCCGGTCGCCGGTTCCGTCGGCGTGATGCCGAAGGTCACCAGTTCTCCGTGGCGGGCGGCCTGGTGCGCCCTGAGTATGCAATCCCTGTAGACCTCGCCGGCATCGATCTCATGGTCAGAAGCAAGCACCTGCATGACCGCACCCTTGCCGTAACGGCTGAGTACCTGGAAAGCCGCGGCAGTCAGCGCCGGCGCTGTGTTGCGTGCAACCGGCTCAAGGAGGATGTCGCCCAGATGTACGTCGATCGCCCGCGCCTGCTCCGCGACGATGAAGCGAAAGTCGCTGTTGGTGACGATGATGGCCGGCTCGAACTGGCCGGCGTCGCGCACGCGCTCCAGCGTCTGCTGGAACAGTGAACGATCGGAAAGGATCTGCAGGAATTGCTTCGGAGCGGCGGCGCGAGAGAGCGGCCACAAACGGGTGCCGCGCCCGCCCGCCATGATCACCGGAACAATCTTTGACGTCATGCCGGCGCCTCTTCTTCTTTGAGCTGAACTTTCAGGGACCAATAAAGGGCTTCTGATGAAGAATAGCTAAAGCGCCGATCCGGGCAAGCCATTCACCGACGCGAAGGCTAATACTGATGAGGAAGGGTATACGGTTGTCCGCCCGCATCCCGCTCCACTTAAGCGAAGCGTCACGGCAAAGAACTCGCGATCAACAAAAAACCCCGCACGAAGGCGGGGCTTTCGGATTTGCATTACCCTTCCGGGTGCCCCTTTCAGGCCGGGATCACGATCTCGCCGAGCTTCGTCAGTTCGGCGACGAACTGCTCGAGACGGGTCTTCTTCTCGTCGCCGGCGCCTTCGAGCTCGGCGCGAACCGCGTCGATGCGGTTTTCAAGAACCGTACGATCGAGTTCGTCGACGTGGACGGCGGACTCGGCCAAAAGCGTGCATCCGGTCGGCAGGATGTCGGCAAAGCCGCCGAACACAGCAAAGCGCTCGGTCTTGCCGTCAGCCGTCTTCACCGTGACCACGCCGGGCTTGACCGTCGTCATCGTCGGAGCGTGATTAGCCATCACGGTCATCTCGCCCTCGGTCGCCGGAATGACGACTTCCGTCACCTTTTCGGAGAGGAGCAGGCGCTCGGGGGAAACAAGCTCAAAGTTGAAATCGGCCATGACCATTCACTTCTCGTGGGCGCGCCACCTAAAAGGCGGCTGTGCATGTCTTCCCTGCCTTCTGATAAGGCAGGATGAAAGCCTCGGCGCTTGGGTCGCGCCGAGGCTTAACAGTGCAATCAAGCGGCTTCAGCAGCCAGCTTCTTGGCCTTTTCGACCGCTTCTTCGATCGAGCCGACCATGTAGAAGGCAGCTTCCGGCAGGTGGTCGTATTCGCCGTTGACCAGGCCCTTGAAGCCCTTGATCGTGTCTTCGAGAGCGACGAGCTTGCCCGGCGAACCCGTGAAGACTTCGGCGACGAAGAACGGCTGCGACAGGAAGCGTTCGATCTTACGAGCGCGGGCAACGGCGATCTTGTCTTCTTCAGACAGTTCGTCCATGCCGAGGATGGCGATGATGTCCTGGAGCGACTTGTAGCGCTGCAGGGTCGTCTGCACCTTACGCGACACTTCGTAGTGCTCCTCGCCGACGATCATCGGGTCGAGCATGCGCGACGTGGAGTCGAGCGGGTCAACGGCCGGGTAGATGCCCTTTTCGGCGATCGAGCGCGACAGAACCGTCGTTGCGTCCAGGTGGGCGAACGAGGTAGCCGGCGCCGGGTCGGTCAAGTCGTCGGCCGGAACGTAAATGGCCTGAACCGAGGTGATCGAACCCTTGGTCGTCGTGGTGATGCGTTCCTGCATCTGACCCATGTCGGTCGCCAGCGTCGGCTGGTAACCCACGGCCGAAGGAATACGGCCGAGCAGAGCCGACACTTCGGAACCTGCCTGGGTGAAGCGGAAGATGTTGTCGACGAAGAACAGAACGTCCTGGCCCTTGTCGCGGAAGTCTTCAGCGATCGTGAGGCCCGTCAGAGCGACGCGAGCGCGGGCGCCCGGCGGTTCGTTCATCTGGCCGTAAACGAGCGCAGCCTTGGAGCCTGCGCCGCCGCCATGCTTGTTAACGCCGGACTCGATCATTTCGTGGTAGAGGTCGTTGCCTTCGCGAGTGCGTTCACCCACGCCTGCAAACACCGAGTAACCACCGTGCGCCTTGGCGACGTTGTTGATCAGTTCCATGATGAGAACGGTCTTGCCGACGCCTGCACCACCGAAGAGGCCGATCTTGCCGCCCTTTGCGTAAGGCGCGAGAAGGTCGACGACCTTGATGCCGGTGACAAGGATCTGTGCTTCCGTCGACTGCTCGACGTAGGACGGCGCATCCTGGTGGATCGCGCGCTTGCCCGAGGTAACGAGCGGACCGGCTTCGTCGACCGGCTCGCCGATGACGTTCATGATGCGGCCGAGCGTTTCGTCGCCAACCGGAACCGTGATCGGCGCACCGGTGTCGGTGACCGGCTGGCCGCGGACGAGACCTTCGGTCGAGTCCATGGCGATCGTGCGGACGGAGTTTTCGCCGAGGTGCTGAGCGACTTCGAGAACGAGGCGGTTACCGTGGTTGTCGGTCTCCAGCGCGTTCAGGATCTGCGGAAGCTGGCCTTCTTCGAACACGACGTCAACGACGGCGCCGATGACCTGCGTTACGCGACCGACAGCGCCGGTTGCGGCAACTGCTGCGGTCTTGGCGGAAGCTGCCTTCCTCGGTGCAGCGGGCTTCTTCTCCACTGCGGTTTCTTTCGGGGTAGCTGCCTTAGCCATAATCCTTACCCTCTTTCCGTAACCTTAGAGCGCTTCCGCGCCCGAGATGATTTCAATGAGTTCCTTGGTGATCTGAGCCTGGCGCTGACGGTTATAGTTCAGCGTCAACTTGTTGATCATCTCACCAGCATTGCGCGTCGCATTGTCCATCGCGCTCATCTTCGCGCCCATTTCGCCGGCGACGTTCTCGAGCAGGGCCCGGAAGATCTGCACGGAAATGTTGCGCGGAATGAGGTCGCTCAGGATCGCGCCCGCGTCCGGCTCATATTCATAGACGGCCGAAGCATCCGATGCTTCCGCTGCGACCGGGCCGGCCGAAGCGGGGATCAGCTGCTGAGCCGTCGGAATCTGGGCGATAACGGACTTGAACTCGGAGTAGAACAGCGTGCAGACATCGAACTCGCCCTTTTCGAAGAGCGCGATGACCTTGTGGCCAATCTGGTCGGCGTTTTCGAAGCCGATCTTCTTGACTTCACGCAGGTCGACACGATCGATGATCAGCGACGCGAATTCGCGACGCAGAATATCGAAGCCCTTCTTGCCCACGCAGATGATCTTGACCGTCTTGCCGGCTGCGAGCAGCTTGCGAACGTGGTCGCGGGCATGACGGGCGATCTGCGAGTTGAAGCCGCCGCAAAGGCCGCGTTCAGCCGTGCAGACGACCAGAAGGTGCGTATCGTCCTTGCCGGTTCCGGTCATCAGGGCAGGCGCGCTGTCGTCCGCACCAACCGCCTGAGCGATGTTGGCGAGAACGGTAGCCATGCGCTGCGAGTAAGGCCGGGCGGCCTCGGCCGCCTCCTGCGCACGCCGAAGCTTCGCCGCGGCGACCATTTTCATCGCCTTGGTGATCTTCTGCGTCGCCTTGACGGAGGCGATCCGGTTCTTCAGATCCTTAAGTGAAGGCATCCGTTATCCGTCCTAAATGAAATCCGCTCAGGCGAAAGACTTGGCGAAGCTGTCGATTGCAGCCTTCAGCTTGCCCTTGACGTCGTCGGAGATCGCCTTGTCCTTGCGGATGGTTTCCAGGATGTCCTTGCCTTCCGAACGCATGTACGAAAGCAGGCCCTGCTCGAACTTGCCGACCTGGTTGACCGGCAGCTTGTCGAGGTAACCGTTGACGCCAGCGAAGATGACCGCGACCTGCTCTTCCGTCTTCAGCGGCGAGAACTGCGGCTGCTTCAGGAGTTCGGTCAGGCGGGCACCGCGGTTGAGCAGGCGCTGCGTAGCGGCATCGAGGTCCGAGCCGAACTGCGCGAAGGCGGCCATTTCACGATACTGAGCGAGTTCGCCCTTGATCGAGCCGGCAACCTGCTTCATCGCCTTGATCTGCGCGGCGGAGCCGACGCGCGAAACCGACAGACCGACGTTAACGGCCGGACGGATGCCCTGGTAGAACAGGTCGGTTTCAAGGAAGATCTGGCCGTCGGTGATCGAGATCACGTTGGTCGGGATGAACGCCGAAACGTCGTTGCCCTGCGTTTCGATGACCGGCAGAGCCGTCAGCGAACCGGCGCCATTGTCGTCCGAGAGCTTTGCAGCGCGCTCGAGCAGGCGGGAGTGCAGGTAGAAAACGTCGCCCGGGTAAGCTTCGCGGCCCGGCGGGCGGCGCAGCAGGAGCGACATCTGACGGTAGGAAACAGCCTGCTTCGACAGGTCGTCGTAGCCGATGAGGGCATGCTTGCCGTTGTCACGGAAGTATTCGCCCATCGCGCAACCGGCGAACGGTGCGAGGTACTGCATCGGAGCCGGGTCGGATGCGGTTGCAGCAACGATGATCGAGTACTGCAGAGCGCCACGCTCTTCCAGAACCTTCACGAACTGGGCAACCGTCGAACGCTTCTGGCCGATTGCGACGTAGACGCAATACAGCTTGTCACCTTCCGGACCATTGTCGTGAATGGCCTTCTGGTTGAGGATCGTGTCAAGGATGATCGCGGTCTTGCCGGTCTGGCGGTCGCCGATGACGAGCTCGCGCTGGCCACGACCAACCGGGATCAGAGCGTCGATGGCCTTGAGGCCGGTCGACATCGGCTCATGAACCGACTTGCGCGGAATGATACCCGGAGCCTTGACGTCAACGCGCGAGCGCTGCTTGGCGTTGATCGGGCCCTTGCCGTCGATCGGGTTGCCGAGCGCGTCGACGACGCGGCCGAGCAGTTCCGGACCAACCGGGACGTCCACGATGGCGCCGGTCCGCTTGACGGTGTCGCCTTCCTTGATGTCACGGTCCGAACCGAAAATAACGACACCGACGTTGTCGGCTTCGAGGTTCAGCGCCATGCCGCGAATTCCACCCGGGAATTCGACCATCTCGCCTGCCTGAACATTGTCGAGGCCGTAGACGCGGGCAATACCGTCACCGACGGAAAGCACCTGACCGACTTCGGAGACTTCTGCTTCCTGGCCGAAATTTTTGATCTGATCTTTGAGAATTGCGGAAATTTCCGCGGCGCGGATATCCATCAGCCGACCTCTTTCAGTGCAAGCTTAAGGGTAGAGAGTTTGGTGCGAAGGGAGGTGTCAATCTGGCGGGACCCGACCTTGACGATCAGACCTCCAAGAATAGACGGGTCGACGGTGACGTTGACCGTCACGTCTTTGCCGGTGACGCTTTTCAGCGTCGCCTTCAATTCGTTTTCCTGCACTGCAGAGAGCGCATGGGCCGACGTGACGTCGGCAGAGACTTCGCCACGATGGCGTGCGGCGATCAGGCGGAACGCCTTGATCATGCCCGGCAGCGCGAAGAGGCGGCGATTGCGGGCAACGACCTTGAGGAAGTTGCCGACGAGCCCGGAGATGCCAGCCTTCTCGGCAACTGCCGAAATGGCCTTGAACTGGTCGTCTGCAGAAAAGACCGGGCTTACGATCAGCCGCTTCAGATCATCGCTGCCGTCGATCAGGGCCTGGACGCGGGTCAGATCCGCGCCGACTGCCTCGACGGAACCGGCGCCGAGCGCGAGTTCAAAAAGCGAGGACGCGTATCTTTCTGCAACACCGGAAATAAGCTGGGATGTGTCTGCCACGGGCACAAGCTTCTCTCATTTTCATCCAAGAACCGAGCTGGCGGTGGGCCGTCAACTTAAATTCTTGAATTTGCTGCAATAATTTGCAGGATATCGAGGCCTGGCGACCCACTTCCCCCGCAATTCGCGGTTCGTCTAGCATAGGATGTTTGGACTCGCAACACGCGAACGGCAGGAATGCGGCATAAGTCGGCCACCTTGGCCGAATTTTGCCGTAAATTCGTTTCCTGCGTTGTGAATCGCGGAATGGCCCGCGGCACGATCAGATCATGCCGAAGACGTATGCGAGCGGAAGGATGGCGAGTGCCGCCTGAACGAAGAGCGCCAGCCAGTTGTAGACCGTGCCGCCATTGTCGCTCATCATCGAGAGGATTCGGCCGAAGGCGGCAAGCGCGAACGCCGCTCCGACTGCAAGATAGACCATCGGCTGCGCCAGGAGGATCGCGGCAAGGCCGAGCCCCACATGCATGCCGCCCATGGTGGAGCGTGCCTCGGCATAACCGCCGCGCCGCCCCTCGGCAATGCCGATGCCAGCCGCACGAAAGGTAAGCCGCGGCGCAAACAGCATGACGACGCCGATCAGCGCCGCAGCCACGGCCGCGCAGAAGGCGAGGAATTCGCCGGTTTCCGTCGGAATGTAGAATTCCATGCCCGTTCCTGCAGATGAGCCCTTGTCATGCCGTTTCGTCTTCGGCCGAAGCGGCGCGTCCTTGACCTCTAGCGCATGTCGCCCCGGTTGTGAATCGCCCGCGGCCTGTTCAACGCGACGATCACAGGAAACTTGATTTTACAGGAAGCTTTGGGGATCGATGTCGAGCTGGACGCTGATCGAGCCGCGCTCCTTGGGGCCGGCGGCGATCATCGCCTTGACGAAAGCCTGCATGTCGCTGTTGCGCCGGCCATGCACCAGCAGGCGGAAGCGATGCCGTCCACGGATCAGCGCCAGCGGCGCCTCCGCCGGGCCGACAATGGTGATGCCGTCAGTCCGCGGCGCAGCCATGCGCAAGCCCCGCGCATGGCCCTCGGCATCCTGACGGGTATCGGCCGAAACGATCAGCGAGGCGAGCCGGCCGAAGGGCGGCAGCAAGGCCTTTTCGCGCTCGGCGATCTCGCGGTCGTAGAAGGCATCCGCATCGCCGGAGACGATGGCCTGCATCACCGGATGCTGCGGCTGGTAGGTCTGCAACAGGCCGAGACTCTTGAGACCGGTTCGCCCGGCGCGGCCGGTCACCTGCGAAAGAAGCTGGAACGTCCGCTCGGCTGCCCGCGGATCGCCATTGGCCAAGCCGAGGTCGGCATCGACGATGCCGACCAGCGTCATCAGCGGAAAGTTATGCCCCTTGGCGACAAGCTGGGTGCCGATGACGATGTCCGCTTCGCCGCGCGCAATGGCGTCGAGTTCCAGCCGCAGCCGCTTGACGCCCATGAGGTCGGAGGACAGCACGATCGTGCGCGCCTCGGGGAAATGCCGCTCCACCTCCTCGGCAATGCGTTCGACCCCCGGGCCGCAGGCAACGAGGTGATCGAGCGTGCCGCATTCGGGGCAGGCCTCCGGCGTCTTCTCCGTATAGCCGCAATGGTGGCACTGGATCTGCCCGCGGAAGCGGTGTTCGACGAGCCAGCTTGAACAGTCCGGGCACTGGAAGCGATGGCCGCAGACGCGGCAGAGCGTCAGCGGCGCATAGCCGCGGCGGTTGAGGAAAAGCAGCGCCTGCTCGCCGCGCTCAACGGCCTTGCCGATCTGGTTGATGAGAACCGGCGAAAGGAAGCCGCCGCGCGCCGGCGGATGCTGGCGCATATCGACCACGCCGAGCCGCGGCAGCGCCGCATCGCCGAAACGCGTTGGCAGGTGGATCGGCTTGTAACGGCCGACCTCGCCATTGACCCGGCTTTCGACCGATGGCGTCGCCGAGACGAGCACGACGGGAAAGCCGGTGATCCGACCGCGCACGACCGCCATGTCGCGCGCATTGTAGAAGACGCGGTCTTCCTGCTTGTAGGCCGGGTCGTGCTCTTCGTCGACGATGATGAGACCGAGCTCTTCGAACGGCAGGAACAGCGCGGACCGCGCACCGGCAACGACGCGCACCGTGCCGGTCGTCACCTGGCGCCAGACCTTTTCGCGCGTCCGCGGCGCAAGGTCCGAGTGCCACTCCGCCGGCTTCGCCCCGAAACGATCCTGGAAGCGCTCGAGGAAACTCGATGTCAGCGCGATCTCCGGCAAGAGTATCAGCACTTGCTTGCCTGCCCGAAGCGTCGCGGCAATCGCCTCGAAATAAACCTCGGTCTTGCCGGAGCCGGTGATGCCGTCGATCAGCGACACAGAGAAGCCGCCCTCCTCCACCGCCGCCAGGAGATCGGCTGCCGCATCCTTCTGGGGCCCTTCGAGCCGGGGCGCGACAAAATCGGGATCAGGCAAGGCAACCACCGGCGGCGGCGCCATGAATACGGTCTCAAAGACGCCTTGCTGCGTCAGTCCCTCGATCACGCTCGACGAAGTTCCGGCCGCATGCGCAAGCCCGGAGCGCGTCCAGGAGACGCCATCGCTGGCGGTCGCGATCACGCGCTCGCGCGCCGCCGTCATGCGCTCCGGCCGCATGTCCGTGAGGCGCAGCGCTTCCACCATCGGCTCCGGATCGAAGGCCGCCGGTGCCCGGAGCGCCATGCGCGCGACGAGCCCCGGCGGCGTCACAGTGTAGGCAGCAACCCAGTCAAGAAAAGTTCGCATGTCCCTCGTCAGCGGCGGGCAGTCAAAAACCTTCTCGATTGTCTTGAGTTTCTTCGGATCGACATTGCCGTCATCGTCTCCATCCCAGACCACGCCGACGACGAGACGGGGGCCGAGCGGCACCTGCACAATCGAGCCCGGCTCGACCGCCATGCCGTCGGGAACCGCATAGGAATAGGCTTTCGGCGCCGGCATGGGCACCAGGACCGGCACGACGCGACGGGCAGAAATCGGCCCGAGCAAATCGC
The DNA here is from genome assembly GCF_900103435.1 of Sinorhizobium sp. NFACC03. Lineage (NCBI taxonomy): Bacteria > Pseudomonadati > Pseudomonadota > Alphaproteobacteria > Hyphomicrobiales > Rhizobiaceae > Sinorhizobium > Sinorhizobium sp. NFACC03. Next base: position 160,963 of record NZ_FMXF01000006.1, on the reverse strand, counting down.
CGAATAAATCGGTTGAATCGCGAGTCATTTTGCCGTGACCTTGCCACGTGTTTCGGTTAAAGAAAACTGCGCTGCGAACCGCAGCCTTGCCGGCGCAGGGTTTGTCACGGTTCCACCAGAGTTTCAACGCGCGCGATCTCTGCCAACGGAATTCCTCCCCGGTAGAGATGCGCCCGAGCGGCAATCGTGCCCAAGGAGTGACTCCATGAAATTTTTCGTTGATACCGCCGACGTCAAGGAAATCCGCGAGCTGAACGATCTCGGCCTTCTCGATGGCGTCACCACCAACCCCTCGCTGATCCTGAAGTCGGGCCGCGACATCACGGAAGTCACCAAGGAAATCTGCTCGATCGTCGAAGGCCCGGTTTCGGCTGAAGTGACCGCCACCGAATACGCCGAGATGATGAAGGAAGCGGCCGTTCTTTCGAAGATCGCCGACAACATCTGCATCAAGCTGCCGCTGACGCTCGACGGTCTCAAGGCCTGCAAGGCGCTGACCTCGGACGGCCACCAGACCAACGTGACGCTGTGCTTCTCGGCGAACCAGGCCCTGCTCGCCGCCAAGGCCGGCGCGACCTTCGTTTCGCCCTTCGTCGGCCGCCTCGACGACATCGCCTTCGATGGCATGGACCTGATCCGCGAGATCCGCCACATCTTCGACAACTATGGCTATGAGACCGAGATCCTTGCAGCCTCGATCCGCACCGTGAACCATGTCAAGGAAGCCGCCCTCATCGGCGCCGACGTCATCACCGCGCCGCCGGCAACGCTGAAGGCTCTGGTCAAGCACCCGCTGACCGACAAGGGCCTCGAAATGTTCCTGGCCGACTGGGCCAAGACCGGCCAGAAGATCGCCTGATTGCTTCAGAAATGAATGAAAACCCCGCAGCGATGCGGGGTTTTTTGTTGCCTACTCGTCGTCGTCCATCAGCCCCGTCAGCCGCATGCCGTCGATCCAGGTGGCGCTGTCCTTGCGGATCACCCGGCGCGGACGGATGCCGCAACGCTGGCGCACTTCCTCCGCCAACCGCTCAGAATGAGTGACGATCCAGATCTGGCTTTCGCGCGAAGCGCTGGCGACCATGTCGGCGAGCGCCGGCAGCATGTCCGGATGCAGGCTCGTCTCCGGCTCGTTGAGCGCAATGAACCGGGGCCGGCGATAGGAAAGCAGCGCTGCCGCCAGCGCCAGGAACCGCATCTGCCCATCCGACAGCTCGCGCGGCGAGAACGGCCGGTTGGGGAAATCCGGAAAGACCAGCGAAAACTCGGCAAACTGTCCCGGTTCGGGAACGTCGAGATAGGCGCCGCCGAAGGCGTCGGCGACCGCTCGATCGAGATCAACCGTATCCTCACGTGTGTGCCTGAGCGTCGCAAACACCGCAGCCATGTTGACACCCGTCTCGTCAAGCATCGGCGCCGTCACGGCGAGGCAAGGCAACCGCAACGGCGAATCGCGATCGGTGCGGAAGCCATGGAAGAACCGCCATTGGTCGACCGCGCGGCGAAAGGTGCCGACCTCCGGATAGTGGCCGGCATCGCCGAGCAGCGAGATGGCCGTTTCCGAAGTCAGAGCCGTTTCCGGATAGTCCTCCATCCGCCCGCGCTCGCCGCGCACGAAGATGCCGGGGCCGGACCGCTTCATCATCGTCACGGGACGGCGGCCGGTTTCGACCGTCAACTCCTCTTCCTTGACCTGAGGCTCATAGGCAAAGCCGGCGGCAGCCGTGGGCGGGCGCAGTCCCGCCTCGATGCGGTAGCGGAAGGTGATCGCCCGTTCCTCGTCCAAAAGCTCCGTTTCGAGCCGGATGCGCGCCGGCTTGTCGGCGCGGCGGCGGCCACTCCAGAGCGCCGACGACATGCCGCCCTCCTCCGCGATCTCGCGCGCCAGAGTGCCGCGCGTCGCCGACTGCACGAGCTGAAGCGCACGATAGAGATTGGACTTGCCGACGCCGTTCTCGCCGATGAACAGGTTGACGACCGTCAGATCCATGCGGATCGACTTCAACGAACGGTAGTTTTCGGCAAACATGGATTGAAGCTGCATGGCTCAAGACCTAGCCGATCCGCCGCACGGCGTGAAGCCCGGCAGGCATGGCGCGGCTGATCGCTAGAGCGCGACCTCTGCTTGCAACCGGGGCTGGAACGCCACGTCCGCGTCCATGGCCAGATCGAACACCGTGTGCCGCTCGAGCGCCTTCGTCACCTCGCCAGGCTCACCTTCCAGCGCCTCCGGCGGGATCAGGTTGCCGATGCGGAAATCGAAGAAGTCGCCCTTCTTGTTGAGCAGCTCGTGGAACACGGTCATGTCGCGCAGTTCCGTCGACCATTTGGCGAACCAGTAGAACAGGCCGGAATTGCGGGCGCTCATGTGCACCGGCAGGATCGGCAGGCCGTATTTGCGCGCAAAGCCCACCGCAGACGTCTTCCACGGCCGCTCGTTGAGGCAGCCGTCCGCCCAATAGGCGATGCGCCCGGAAGGGAAGAGCACCGTCGCCTTGCCCTCGCCGATCGCCCGATTGGTCACCTGCAGCGTCTCGCGGGCCTTCAGCTTGCTCTTGTGCTCCTCGCGCCATTCGACGGGGATGACCATCTCGACAAAGCGTGGATTGACGCGGATGGCGTCGCGGTTGGCGAAGAACATCATGTCCGGCCGCCGTGTCTTGAGCAGGTCGAAAACAGCGATACCGTCGGCTATGCCGGTCGGGTGGTTGCTGACGAGCAGGAAGCCGCCCTTGGCCGGAATGCGCTCGGCCCGGTCGACCCGCACCTCCAGCGAGAGAAGCGAACTCAGATGTTCGAAGGCCTGGAAGCCGGGCATGTTGGCGACCGCATCGGCGAACTCGTGCGCCTTGCGGTAGTTCAGCAACGCGTAGAGAAAAGGTCGCATCAACGGCCACATCGGGCTCTTGACGATGCGCTGCCCGCGCTCGGCAATCAGGGTGTCAACGATGTGACCAGGTTTTCCCTGTGAGACCAGGGCGAGTACTTCAGCAAAATGCGCGAATCCGTTCACCGAATCCCGTCCCACCATAGTCCGATCCGATTCTTTCCGGCTGACCATCGCAATTCTATATGATCGAAGAATGACAGATTCCAAGGGCGCATTAGCAAAAACATAAGATGCGTCAGGGCATTGTCGCCGATGGACCAACTTGGGAAGCGACAATGAACGAGCTCCTCGTCATCGGCCATCCGGAACTCCTTGCCGAACGCCAACGTTGGCTCAATGGGCTCATGCGGGAGCGGCGCCTCTCCGACAACACCGTCGAGGCCTATGAGCGCGACACCCGTCAATTCCTGACATTCCTGACCGGCCATCTGGCCGGGCCGCCGCGCCTTTCCGACATCCGGACGCTGCGGCCGGCGGATCTGCGCGGCTTCCTCGCCCAGCGACGCAAGGGTGGCGCCGGTGCACGCACGCTCGGCCGTGGCCTCGCCGGCTTGCGCTCCTTCCTGCGCTTTCTCGAACGCAATGGCCTTGCGAACGCAGCAGGTGCCGCCGCCGTGCGCTCGCCGAAGCAGCCGAAATCCCTGCCGAAGCCGCTGACCGACCGAGAGGCGCTGAACGTCGTGACCTCGGAGGCGCAGCTTGCCGAGGAGCCCTGGATCGCCGCGCGCAATGCCGCGGTGCTGACCCTGCTCTATGGCTGCGGCCTGCGCATTTCCGAAGCGCTCGGGCTGACATCGGGCGATTTCGCCGGCTCGCCCTCGTCGCTGCGCATCATCGGCAAAGGCGGCAAGACGCGGCTCGTGCCATTGATTCAGGCTGCGCGTGAAGCCGTCGCAGCCTATATCAAACTCTGCCCCTATCAGCCGCCTGCTGATGAACCGTTGTTTCGTGGTGCCCGTGGCGCCAAGCTGCAGCCGGCAATCATCCAGCGGGAAATGCAGAAGCTGCGCGGGGCCCTCGGCCTGCCGGACACGGCAACGCCGCATGCGCTGCGACACTCCTTCGCCACCCATCTGCTGGCCGGCGGCGGCGATCTGCGAACCATCCAGGAACTGCTCGGCCACGCCAGCCTGTCGACCACGCAGGTCTATACCGGTGTCGATTCCGCACGGCTTCTGGAAATCTACGATCGCGCCCATCCGCGCGCCTGATTTTCGGCGAAACGATGAATTAACCATGCCCCTTAAGGAAGCCGTGACCGGCCCGGCCCTAGGGTTCAGCAACGACCGTCCGACCGTCGGGGAACAACGATGACCGCCTTTGCGAGACCTGATCGAAACCTGCCCCGCAACCTGCTTGCGCGGGTCGCTGACGATACGCTTTGGCTCATTGCCCTCTTGCATGTCGTTCTTGCCGCCAGCCTCGTCGTTGCACTCTTCTTCGTCGCGGAAGCCGATGCGCAGGAAGCCGAATGCGGCGGCTCGAATGTGCTCACCGCCCTTGCCAAGACGGATCCGACCAAATTCGCCACACTCGAAGCGGAAGCCGCCGCCGTGCCGAACGGCAAAGGCATCTTCTGGAAGATCGAGAAGGAAGGCATCGCGGCCTCCTGGCTGCTCGGCACCATGCACGTGACCGATCCGCGCGTACTGGCATTGCCTGCCGAGGCGCCGGCCGCTTTCGAAGCAGCCTCAACCGTCATCGTCGAATCGGACGAGATCGTCGACGAGAAGAAATCGGCCGCCGCGATCCTGATGCGGCCCGACCTCACCATGTTCCCGGATAACAAGACGATCGCCGATTTCCTGAAGCCCGGCGATCGCGAACAGCTCGAAGCGGGCCTCAAAGCCCGCGGCATTCCGCTGACGCTCGTTGCGCGCATGAAACCCTGGATGATCGCGAGCTTCGTCGCATTGCCCGCCTGCGAGATCAGCCGCAAGGCGACCGGCGCCTCCTTCCTCGACAAGAAGATTGCCGAGGATGCTGTCAGCCAGGGCAAGACGCTCAAGGGCCTGGAGACGCTGATCGAACAGCTCGCAGCGATGGATTCGCTTCCGACCGAACTGCACCTGCGCGCGCTCATCGAGACGCTGGCGCTCGGCAAGACGATCGACGACGTCTTCGCGACAATGACCGACCTCTACCTTTCCGGCGACACCGGCATGATCATGCCGATGATGAGATCCGTTTCCGACAAGGGCACAGCGGAGGATTTCGGCTATGCCGATTTCGAGCAGCGCATCATCGTCGACCGCAACAAGACGATGGCGACACGTGCCGAACCGATCCTGAAGGACGGCGGCGCTTTCATGGCCGTCGGAGCGCTGCACCTTCCGGGCAAGGAAGGCCTGGTCGAACTGCTCCGCGCCCAGGGCTTCACGGTCACGCGCGCCAACTGACTGGCGGGCGTTCAAGCCGGAGACTGATCAGCCAATCTGACCGCCCGGACCCGCCACCCGGGCCAGAAGCGTCGGCACGATCACCTTGTGAAACGGCGTGACCGCCGCGAGGTAAACCCGCCCGAGCGCATTGTGCCGCCGGACGAGCGTGGTGACGCCGACGATCTGGTTGACCGCGGATCCCGCCCTGACATCGACGACGATGCGAAAATCGAGATGCTTGTCGTCAAAACCGAGCACCACTTCGTCATCGCTTTTCGACAGCACCGGAAACGCCCCGACCAGCCCGAAGCGACCCGGTTTCGGCGCCGCCGATTTCAGGCCAATGAGCGAGACCACGCGGTTGCGCAGGCGCAGCAGTTCGCGAATCCATCGCGGCGAACGGCCAAGCGAACGTTCGGCCGCTTCCGCGGCGGTCACGCCCTTGCCGTCGAGGGCGAGCTCGAAACGGTCGGCCCAATCGGCGTGCGGTAGATGCCGGTTCGGCAACGAGGTGGCCACGGCTCTCGGTTTCATGTTTCCTCCTGACGCCACGGCGTCGTTTGTCCTTTGAAACATGATTGCGCCCTCCGTCGTGCCTGGACAGGAGACCGCTTGTCGCAGCCCTCGGTCCAATCGTCACACCCAGTCTGCCGCCGGGGCCGTCCTACGCCGATGCGGTGGGGCCTTCCCTTCGCGCCGACAAGCTGCATAACTCAAGCTGAACGTTGCAAATTCTGGGGATGGACAATGGAAACCAGCCACGACACACGCGAACTCGAAATGGTCGTGCTGATGACGCCGGACATGGCCAATTTCAGCGGCAAGGTCCATGGCGGCGCGCTGCTCAATCTCCTGGATCGCGTGGCTTTCTCATGCGCCTCGCGCTATTCGCAGCAATATGCGGTGACGCTTTCGGTCGACCAGGTGACCTTCCGCCAGCCGATCCATGTCGGCGAGCTCGTCACCTTCCGTGCCGCGGTCAACAATGCCGGCCGAACCTCGATGGAAATCGGCATCCGCGTCGAGGCCGAGAACATCAGGAGTGGCGAGCGGCGACACACCAACTCCTGTTACTTCACGATGGTCGCGGTCGACGCCGACGGCGCGCCGACGCCCGTACCTCCGCTGAACACTGACACCGCTGACCGCAAGCGCCGGCAGCGCGCGGCCGAAGCACGACGCAGCCTCAGGCGGGAGTTCGAGGAGCGCTTCCACGCGCTCCGATCTGCTTCTGAAGAGTGAGAGATAATCGCCATCCGCCACGAAATATCCGGGGGGGATGTCAGCGAACGCTGACGCGGCACTGGCGAAAGCACCGCAACAACAGCCGGCATGTTGAAAGCGCGCGGCTGGAACAAGGGGGCCGCTTGCTGCAGCCCCCTCGCTGGATCATTACATGTGAATCGGCTTGAAGAAGGTCGAAAGAGCCGCTTCCTTGACCGCTTCCGACATGGTCGGATGCGCATGGCAGGTGCGGCCGAGGTCTTCCGACGAACCGCCGAATTCCATCAGCACGGCGATTTCGTGGATCATCTCGCCGGCGCCGAAGCCGACGATGTGGCCGCCGAGAACCCGGTCGGTTTCCTTGTCGGCGAGAATCTTCACGAAGCCGTCGGTGGCAAGCATGGCGCGCGCGCGGCCATTGGCTGTGAAGGGGAACTTGCCGATCTTGTAGGCGACGCCTGCAGCCTTCAACTCTTCCTCGGTCTTGCCGACGGAGGCGATTTCCGGCTGGGTGTAGACGACGCTCGGGATGACGTCATAGTTCACGTGGCCGGCCTGTCCGGCGAGGATCTCGGCAACGGCGACGCCTTCGTCTTCCGCCTTGTGGGCGAGCATCGGGCCGCGCACGACGTCACCGATCGCGTAGATGCCGGTAACGCTCGTCTGGTAGTGATGGTCGATCTCGACACGGCCGCGCTGGTCCATGACGACGCCGGCCTTATCGAGGCCAAGACCATCGGTGTAAGGCTTGCGGCCGGTGGCAATCAGCACCACGTCGGCATCGAGCGTTACCGCGTCGCCGCCCTTGACCGGCTCGAAGGTCACCTTGGCGCCCTTGCCGTCCTTGACGACACCCGTAACCTTGGCGCCGAGCTTGAAGTCCATGCCTTGCTTCGCGAGCATGCGCTGGAACTGCTTGGCAACTTCACCGTCCATGCCGCCGAGGATGGTATCGAGATATTCGACGACCGTGACCTTGGCGCCGAGACGGGCCCAGACCGAGCCGAGCTCGAGGCCGATGACGCCGCCGCCGACGACGATCATGTTGGCCGGGACCTTTTCGAGCGCGATGCCGCCGGTCGAGGAGATGATCACCTTCTCGTCGATATCGACCTGAACGCCCGGAATGCCGGCGACGTCGGAGCCGGTGGCGATCACGATGTTCTTGGTTTCGAGGATCTGCTCCTCGCCCTTGTCGTTGGTGACCGAGACCTTGCCCTGACCGAGAACCTTGCCGGTGCCCTGGATGCCGTCGATCTTGTTCTTCTTGAACAGGAACGAGACGCCCTCGACGTTGGACTTAACGGTCGCGTCCTTGTGGGCCAACATCTTTTCGAGGTTCAGCTTCGGTGCTGCGACTTCGACGCCAAGCGCGTCAACGCCATGGGCGACCTGATGGAACACCTCGGAAGCATGCAGCAGCGCCTTGGACGGGATGCAGCCGATGTTGAGGCAGGTGCCGCCATAGGTGGCGCGCTTCTCGACGACGGCCACCTTCAGGCCGAGCTGAGCCGCCTTGATGGCGCAGACATAGCCGCCGGGGCCGCTGCCGATAACGATGAGATCATATGCCATTAGAATATCCTTCCTTCAGGGCGGTTACCGCCCGCCGCTGACATTGAGAATTGCCCCCGTCACATAAGTCGCCTTGTCTGACAGGAGGTAGAGAACCGCGTCAGCGACTTCCTCGGCGGTGCCGGGTCGCTGAACGGGAATGGTGGGAGCGAGATCGCGCGCCCGGTCCGGCAGGCCGCCGGAGGCATGGATCTCGGTATCGATGACGCCGGGACGGATCGCATTGACGCGAATGCCCTCGGTCGCAACCTCGCGCGCAAGGCCGATGGTGAAGGTGTCGATCGCACCCTTCGAGGCGGCGTAGTCGACATATTGCGCCGGCGAGCCGAGCACGGCTGCGGCAGACGAGATGTTGACGATGGCGCCACCGTTGCCGCCGTAGCGCGTCGACATGCGCCGGACAGCTTCCGCCGCACAGCGGATGGAGCCGGTGACGTTGATGCGGAACATGCGGTCCAGCCGATCGACCGACATCTCGTCGATCCGGGCGGTCGGCCCGACGATGCCGGCATTGTTGACGAGGCCATCCAGCCGGCCGAAGGCCGCATCGACGGCAGCGAACATCGCCTGGATATCTGCCTCGGAGCCGACATCGCCCCGAACGGCGATCGCCGTGCCGCCGACCGCTTCGATCGCGCCGACAACCGCATCTGCCGCATCACGGTTCGTCGCGTAGTTGACGGCGACACGCCAGCCGGCTTTCGCCGCGGCGACACAAACCGCCGCGCCGATGCCGCGGCTACCGCCTGTCACGAGAAGAACGGGGCCTGCGCTCATGCGGCGCATCCCTTGAGGGTGAAAGAATCCCAGCTGTCGGCCTCGGCCTTGCCTTTGCCCCAGGCGCTCGATGCTCTGAGAGAAGGCCCGAAATCGGGAAGCAGCAACTGCTCGGCCGCCTGTTCGGCTTCACCAGGGATCTCGCTGATCGCACCGGCCTTGTCGAGCGCATAGACGACGCCCTGCCATACCGTGCAGGCGCGCAGTTCCTCGCCGGTCGCGTCACCCTCCGGGCAATTGTGCATGATCAGCCCCGTGGCGCGTTCCGGCTCTCCCGCCGGCATCACGACGCCGTCGAGCAGAAGCCCGGGTTTGAGCACCGCCACCTTGAAGTGGTTGCTGGTCGCCGCACTTGCCGAGCCGACCGGCTCGAAGCGCAGCTCATAGCCGCCGTCACGATCGGCGTAGATCGCGTGCGACTGCTTGCAGTCGGCAGCGATCGCCGGTGCGGTAAGCGCAGTGTAGAACAGCATCAAGGCGAGGCGACCAAAAACCATGCTCAGGCGACCTTCTCCGTCGCGAGCTTGAGGCCGAGCGCAATGAAAACGACGCCGCTGGCGCGGTCGATCCACTTGCTGGCGCGGGTGAAGGCGGCGCGCATCCGCGGCGTCGTCATGAACAGGCTGACGCCGACGAACCAGAGGATCAGGCAGGTGGCCATGACCAGCCCATAGCCGAACTTGACGAGGATCGGCGTGTGGGCGCTGACGACGGTCGAGAAGATCGACAGGAAGAAGAATACCGGCTTCGGATTGAGCGCATTGGCGGCAAAGCCGAGGCCGAAAGCCTTGGCGGTCGACTGGCCCTTGGCCGGCTCATTGCCTTCCGCGCGCTCGACCTTGATCTCCGTCTGGCCGGCACGGAGCGCCTTGATGCCGATATAGATCAGGTAAGCGACGCCGCACCATTTGACGATGTTGAAGAGGTAGATCGACTGCGAAATGATCAGCCCCAGACCGAGGATCGTGTAAGTCACATGGAACATCAGCGAGGTGCCGATGCCGAAGGACGTGATGATGGCCGGGCGCCGGCCATGCACGATCGACTGGCGCATGACCATGGCCAGATCGGCGCCGGGAGAGACGATCGCAAAGGCGAAGATCGCCATCAGCGATGCGAGTTCTAGGAGATATTGGCTCATGGTTGTGCGACCGGTGCGTTGAAGGCCCAGACGTGGCCGAAGGGATCCTGGATGCGCGCGTAACGTGCGTGCCAGAAGGTATCCTGCGGCTCCAGAACTGTCGATGCCCCGGCGGCGATCGCCCGGTCATAGGCTGCATCGACGTCGGCGGCATCAGGCAGATTGATGTTGATGGCGACGTTCGCACCACCGACCGTCTTCGGCGAAAGAACGTTCGAGCCGAATTCGGGAAATTCGTCGTGCAGCATGATCTCGCCGCCGAAGAGCGCGAGATTGGAATGCATCACGCGCTTGCGATCCTCCGCCAGCTGGCAAAAGGTGTGTTGGGCACCAAAGGCCTTCTCGTAAAAGGCGATCGCCGCCATGCCGTCCTTGACGCAGAGATGCACCTGGATCGGCGGAACGTTTGGTTCGGATGCCATGCGAGTTCCTCCGTTCAGATCAGAATACCCGCAATCATCAGCAGGAGCCCGACCGCCGAAACGGTCCAGACGGCGGAGCGAACCAATCCGAGGCCGCCAATATAAATCGGCAGGTAGGCGGCTCTTGCCCAGAACCAGATCCCCACGCCCCATTGGGTGAGCGGTCCGCTCCGTCCGGAGAATTCTATCACGACCGCAAGGGCGATGAAGACCGGATAGGTCTCGTGAAAATTGCGCAGCGCCCGTCCCGCCCGCCCGGTAAAGACATTGGGCTCCGGCACGACGTCGCGATTGGTATCAGCTTCGATGACGCCGTGCTGCAGGCGATAGGCGCCCGCCTGCGCCATCATATAGGCGAAGGCGAGAACGGCACTCCAGAGCAGGTAGGTCAGTTCGAACGACATCGATGCGATCCGGAGAAGCGCGGCGCAGAAAGAAGCGGGGGCTGCAATCGCCCCCGCCCAACTCTTAGAGATCGAGAACCAGACGCTCCGGATCCTCGAGGCTTTCCTTGACGCGGACGAGGAAGGTCACGGCTTCCTTGCCGTCGACGATGCGGTGATCGTACGAGAGCGCGAGGTACATCATCGGGCGGATGACGACCTGGCCGCCGATGGCGACCGGACGGTCCTGGATCTTGTGCATGCCGAGAATGCCCGACTGCGGCGCGTTGAGGATCGGCGAGGACATCAGCGAACCGTAGACGCCGCCGTTGGAGATGGTGAAGGTACCGCCCTGCATGTCGGCCATCGACAGCGCGCCATCACGCGCAGCCTTGCCGAGACGACCGATGTCCTTCTCGATCTCGGCGATCGACATCTGGTCGGCATCGCGCACGATCGGAACGACAAGCCCCTTGTCGGTGCCGACGGCGACGCCGATGTGGCAGTAGTTCTTGTAGATGATGTCGGTGCCGTCGATCTCGGCGTTAACAGCCGGGATTTCCTTCAGCGCGTGGGTCACGGCCTTGGTGAAAAAGCCCATGAAGCCGAGCTTCACGCCATGCTTCTTCTCGAAGATGTCCTTGTACTTGTTGCGCAGCGACATGACGGCGCTCATGTCCACCTCGTTGTAGGTGGTGAGCATGGCGGCGGTGTTCTGCGCATCCTTGAGGCGCTTGGCGATCGTCTGGCGCAGGCGGGTCATCTTGACGCGCTCTTCGCGCACGACATCTTCTGCCGTCGACGGCGCACGGGCCTGGACCTTCGCCGGCTCTGCAGCAGCAGGGGTCGAGATGCCCTTGGCGACGGCTGCAAGCACATCACCCTTCAGCACCTGGCCACGCTTGCCGGAGCCATCGAGCTGATCGGCCGACAGGTTGTTTTCGGCGAGCAGCTTAGCGGCAGCCGGTGCCGGCGGCATCGACGAGGCAGCGGATGCTGCAGCAGCAGCCGGGGCAGCCGGAGCGGCAGCGGCCGGCTCGGCCTTCTTTTCGGCAGCAGCGGCCGGAGCGGCCGCAGCAGCGCCGGCAGCACCGGCGGCGATCTGGCCGAGCAGCGCGCCGAGACCGACGGTCTCGCCTGCCTGCGCAACGATTTCGGAGAGCGTGCCTGCAGCCGGAGCCGGCACTTCGATCGTCACCTTGTCGGTTTCGAGTTCGAGCAGGGGCTCATCGGCCTTGATGGCATCGCCGACCTTCTTGAACCAGGTGCCGACGGTCGCTTCGCTGACGGATTCGCCGAGGGTGGGAACGCGGATTTCTGTTGCCATGATTTTTGTTCCGTTGATCAGATATCTGTTTCTATTGGCTCAGAGCGTGGGGAGCGTCAGCCCCCCAGCGCGTCCTCGAGGAAGGCGGCAAGCTGCGCCTGGTGCTTCGACATCAGGCCCGTTGCCGGCGAGGCGGCAGCCGGACGGCCGGTGTAGCGCACGCGCTGATACTTGGCGTCGATATGGGCGAGAACCCATTCGAGATAGGGGTCGATGAACGACCAGGCGCCCATGTTCTTCGGCTCTTCCTGGCACCAGACCATCTCCGCGTTGCGGAAGCGGCTGAGCTCGTTGATCAGCGCCTTGGCCGGGAACGGATAGAGCTGTTCGACGCGCAGCAGGTAGACGTCGTCGATGCCGCGCTTCTCGCGCTCTTCGAGCAGGTCGTAGTAGACCTTGCCCGAGCAGAGCACGACGCGACGGATCTTCGAGTCCTTCTGCAGCTTGATCGGACCATCCTTGATCACTTCGGCGTCATCCCACAGCAGGCGGTGGAACGAGCTCTCGCCGGCCATTTCCGACAGACTTGAAACCGCCCGCTTGTGGCGCAGCAGCGACTTCGGCGTCATCAGGACCAGCGGCTTGCGGAAGTCGCGCTTCACCTGCCGGCGCAGGATGTGGAAGTAGTTCGCCGGCGTCGTGACGTTGGCGACCTGCATGTTGTCTTCGGCGCAGAGCTGCAGGAAGCGTTCGAGGCGGGCCGACGAGTGTTCCGGACCCTGGCCCTCATAACCGTGCGGCAGCAGGCAGACGAGACCCGACATGCGCAGCCACTTGCGTTCACCCGACGAGATGAACTGGTCGAAGACGACCTGTGCACCGTTGGCGAAGTCGCCGAACTGGGCTTCCCAGAGTGTCAGCGCGTTCGGACGGGCGAGCGAATAACCGTATTCGAAGCCGAGGACCGCCTCTTCCGAGAGCATCGAGTTGATGACTTCGTAGCGGGCCTGGGTCGGCGACAGGTTCGCAAGCGGAATGTAGCGCTCTTCGCTCTGCTGATCGTAAAGCACCGAATGGCGCTGCGAGAAGGTGCCGCGTTCGCAGTCCTGGCCCGACAGACGGATCTTGGTGCCTTCCGTGACCAGCGTACCGAAAGCGAGCGCCTCGGCCATGGCCCAGTCGACGCCTTCGCCGGTCTGGATCATCTGAGCGCGGTTTTCCATGAAGCGCTGGATCGTGCGGTGCGCGTTGAAGCCGGCCGGGATCTCCGAGATCTTGCGACCGACTTCCTTGAGCTGCTTCATCGGCACCGAGGTCTTGCCGCGGCGCTGTTCGTCCTGGTTGTCGGCCGAGCGCAAGCCCGACCAGACACCATCCAGCCAGTCGGCCTTGTTCGGCTTGTAGGACTGGCCAGCCTCGAACTCCTGCTCGAGGTGAGCGCGCCAGTCGGCCTTCATCTTCTCGACTTCGCCTTCCGACATCAGGCCCTCGGCGACCAGACGGTCGGAGTAGAGCTGGACGACGGTCTTGTGGGCGCGGATGACCTTGTACATCTTCGGCTGCGTGAACGCAGGCTCATCGCCTTCGTTGTGGCCGAAGCGGCGGTAGCAGAACATGTCGATGACGACAGGCTTGTGGAACTTCATCCGGAATTCGGTGGCGATCTTGGCCGCGTAGACAACCGCTTCCGGATCGTCGCCGTTAACGTGGAAGATCGGCGCCTCGATCATCTTGGCGACGTCGGACGGATAGGGCGACGAACGCGAGAAGGCCGGATTGGTGGTGAAGCCGATCTGGTTGTTGATGATGAAATGGACGGTACCGGCAACGCGGTGGCCGCGCAGGCCGGAAAGGCCGAGGATTTCAGCAATCACGCCCTGGCCGGCAAAGGCGGCGTCGCCATGCAGCAACAGCGGCATGACCTTCGAGCGTTCGCGCAACGGAATGATGTCGCCTTCAAACACGGTCGCCATCTGGTCCTGCTTGGCACGGGCCTTGCCCATGACGACAGGGTTGACGATTTCGAGGTGCGAGGGGTTCGCCGTCAGTGACAGGTGAACCTTGTTGCCGTCGAATTCGCGGTCCGAGGAAGCGCCGAGGTGGTACTTCACGTCGCCCGAACCTTCGACGTCGTCAGGCGCGTAGGAGCCGCCCTTGAACTCGTGGAAGATGGCGCGATGCGGCTTGGCCATCACCTGGGACAGCACGTTCAGGCGGCCGCGGTGGGCCATGCCGAGCACGATTTCCTTGAGGCCTTCCTGGCCGCCGCGCTTGATGATCTGCTCGAGTGCCGGGATCAGCGATTCGCCGCCGTCGAGACCGAAGCGCTTGGTGCCCTTGTACTTGACGTCGATGAACTGCTCGAAGCCTTCCGACTCGATCAGCTTCTGCAGGATCGCCTTCTTGCCCTCGGGCGTGAACTCGACGCCCTTGTCCGGCCCTTCGATGCGCTCCTGGATCCAGGCCTTCTCTTCCGGGTTGGACATGTGCATGAATTCGACGCCGATCGTCGAGCAATAGGTACGCTCGAGGATTTCGACCATTTCGCGAATGCTCGCGTATTCGAGGCCGAGCACGTTGTCGATGAAGATCTTGCGGTCGAGATCCTTCTCCTCAAACCCGTAGTTCGAGGGCGAAAGCTCGTTGTAGTCCTCAACCGGGGCAGCAAGGCCGAGCGGATCGAGCTTGGCATGCAGGTGGCCACGGGCACGATAGGCGCGGATCATCATGATGGCGCGGACGGAATCGCGCGTCGCCTGAAGGATATCTGCCTCGCTCACGGCAGTGCCGGTGGCGACGGCGGCTTCCTCAGCCTTCGCCTTGACCTTCTTCTCGATGACCTTTTCGACCGTGCCCCAATCGCCGTCGAGCGCAGAGACGAGTTCGCCATTGGCCGCGATCGGCCAGTTGTTCTTTTTCCAGGAGGCGCCCTTGGCTGCCTTCACCACATCTTCCGGCCGGTCGGCGAGCGCCTTGAAGAAGGCCTGCCATTCGGCCGAGACGGACGCCGGGTCCGTTTCATAGCGTGCTTGGAGCTGCTCGATATAGGCGGCGTTGGCGCCGTCCAGAAACGAAGTGAGCTGGAATTGCTCGTTGGCCTCTTGCCTTGTCATGGTCTCACGCGGACTGTTCTGTCCGCCTCCTGACTGAAGTTGGGTTGCCGGGTATCCCGGTCGTTCATGTTCGTTCGGCGCGTTGGCGCCTGGTGTTCCTACGGCGCCGCGCATCGAAAGGACGCGCCGGGATCGCCGTGGCACTAAGGTTGCCGCGCATCCTGATCTTCAATCAGCCAAGGAAACACGCGGCAGGCACGCTGTCCGGACCGGAATGGTCCGGCCCGGACAGAAGTCTTGAGATCAGCCCTTGAGGACTTCGACCAGCGTCTTGCCGAGACGGGCCGGCGACGGCGACACGCGGATGCCTGCCTGCTCCATCGCAGCGATCTTGGATTCCGCATCGCCCTTGCCGCCGGAAACGACGGCGCCGGCGTGACCCATGGTGCGGCCCTTCGGCGCCGTACGGCCCGCGATGAAGCCGGCCATCGGCTTCTTGCGGCCCTTCTTGGCTTCGTCGATGAGGAACTGCGCCGCATCCTCTTCGGCCGAGCCGCCGATCTCGCCGATCATGATGATCGAGGTCGTGGCTTCGTCCGCCAGGAACATCTCCAGCACGTCGATGAACTCGGTGCCCTTGACCGGGTCGCCGCCGATGCCGACGGCCGTCGTCTGGCCGAGGCCTTCGTTGGAGGTCTGGAACACGGCTTCATAGGTCAACGTACCGGAGCGCGAAACGATGCCGACCGAACCCTTGCGGAAGATCGAGCCCGGCATGATGCCGATCTTGCATTCTTCCGGCGTCAGGATACCGGGGCAGTTCGGGCCGAGCAGGCGCGACTTGGAGCGGTCGAGACGAGCCTTGACGCGCACCATGTCGGCAACCGGGATGCCTTCGGTAATGCAGGTGATGAACGGGATTTCCGCATCGATCGCCTCGATGATCGCGTCCGCGGCGCCTGCCGGCGGAACATAGATCACGGATGCGTCCGCACCGGTCTTTTCACGGCCTTCGGCAACCGACGCGAAGATCGGCAGGGTTTCGCCCTTGGAGCCGGTCCAGGTTTCGCCGCCCTTCTTCGGGTGAATGCCGCCGACCATCTGCGTGCCGTAATAGGCAAGCGCCTGTTCGGTATGGAAGGTGCCGGTCTTGCCGGTCAGGCCCTGAACGAGGACCTTGGTGTTCTTATTGACGAGAATCGACATGAGGTCTGGTCCTTCAGTTAGCCGTTGATCGCGGCGACGATCTTCTTGGCAGCGTCATCCAGATCGTCGGCGGCGGTGATCGCCAGGCCGGATTCGTTCAGGATCTTCTTGCCAAGCTCGACATTCGTGCCTTCGAGACGAACGACCAGCGGAACCTTGAGGCCGACTTCCTGCACGGCCGCAACGACACCTTCAGCGATGACATCGCACTTCATGATGCCGCCGAAGATGTTGACGAGGATACCCTCGACCTTCGGGTCGGCGGTGATGATCTTGAAGGCTGCCGCAACCTTCTCCTTGCCGGCGCCGCCGCCGACGTCACAGAAGTTCGCCGGCTCCTTGCCGTAGAGCTTGATGATGTCCATCGTCGCCATCGCAAGGCCGGCGCCGTTGACCATGCAGCCGATGTTGCCGTCGAGCGCGACATAGGCGAGGTCCCACTTGGAGGCCTCGATTTCCTTGGCGTCTTCTTCGGTTTCGTCGCGCAGTGCCTTGATGTCGTCGTGGCGGAAGAGCGCGTTGCCGTCGAACGAGACCTTGGCGTCGAGAACGCGCACGCGGCCGTTCTTCATGACGATCAGCGGGTTGATCTCGAGCAGGCTCATGTCCTTCTCGACAAAGGCCTTGTAGAGGATCGGGAAGAGCTTTTCGGCATCAGCCTTGGCTTCGCCTTCGAGCTTCAGGGCCGAGGTGAGCTTGGCGAGATCAGCGGCGGTGACGCCGGCTTCCGGGTTGATCGCGACGTTGACGATCTTTTCCGGCGTGTCGTGCGCAACAGCCTCGATGTCCATGCCGCCTTCCGTCGAAACGACGAAGGCAACCTGGCCGACCGAGCGGTCGACGAGCAGCGACAGATAGAGTTCGCGGTCGATGTCGGCGCCATCCTCGATATAGAGGCGGTTCACCTGCTTGCCGGCAGGGCCGGTCTGCGCAGTGACGAGCGTGTTGCCGAGCATGTCCTTGGCATGAGCCTTGGCTTCATCGATCGAGAAGGCAAGACGAACGCCGCCCTTGGCGTCGGCGGAAAGTTCCTTGAACTTGCCCTTGCCGCGGCCGCCGGCATGGATCTGGCTCTTGACCACGTAGAGCGGGCCCGGGAGCTTCTTGGCAGCGGCTTCTGCCTCTTCTGCGGAGAAGATCGCGACACCTTCCGCGACCGGCGCGCCATAGCTCTTCAGGAGAGCCTTGGCCTGATATTCATGAATGTTCATGGTGTTTTTCCTGTCTGGAGCATTCTGCAGACAGGTGAAACACCTGCCGTCGCACAAATGCGGCAAAAACAAAGAGGTTGAGCGGATGCCAGCATCCGCTCAACGCGACGCGATTACTGCTTCAGGCTCGGCGCAATGCCGATGCAGGCTTCGCAAAGGCCAGCGACCGAAGCGACCGACTTGTCGAACGCTTCCTTCTCGGCCTTGTTGAGATCGATCTCGATGATGCGCTCGACGCCGCCGGCGCCGATGACCGTCGGAACGCCGACATACATGTCCTTGACGCCGTACTGGCCGGTCAGATGCGCGGCGCAGGGCAGCACGCGCTTCTTGTCCTTGAGGTAGGCTTCCGCCATCTCGATCGCCGAAGCGGCCGGAGCGTAGTAGGCCGAGCCGGTCTTGAGCAGGCCGACGATTTCAGCGCCGCCGTCACGGGTGCGCTGGACGATTTCTTCGAGGCGCTCCTTGGTGAGCCAGCCCATCTGCACGAGGTCGGTCAGCGGGATGCCGGCAACGGTCGAGTAGCGGGCGAGCGGCACCATGGTGTCGCCGTGGCCGCCGAGAACGAAGGCGGTGACGTCCTGGACCGAAACGTTGAATTCCTGGGAAAGGAACAGGCGGAAGCGCGCGCTGTCGAGAACGCCGGCCATGCCGACGACCTTGTTCTTCGGCAGGCCCGAGAACTTCTGCAGCGCCCAGACCATGGCGTCGAGCGGGTTGGTGATGCAGATGACGAAGGCGTTCGGAGCGTACTTTTTGATGCCGGCGCCGACCTGTTCCATGACCTTGAGGTTGATGCCGAGCAGATCGTCGCGGCTCATGCCGGGCTTGCGGGCAACGCCGGCGGTGACGATGCAGACATCGGCGCCTTCGATGGCGGCGTAGTCGCTGGCACCCGTCAGGTTCGCGTCGAAACCTTCGACCGGGGAGGACTGGCCGATGTCGAGACCCTTGCCCTGGGGGATGCCGTCGGCAATGTCGAAGAGGACGATGTCGCCCAGCTCCTTCAGGCCGGCGAGATGCGCCAGCGTGCCACCAATCATCCCTGAACCGATAAGTGCGATCTTGTTGCGAGCCATGAAAGTGCTTCCTTTGTGATCCCAATATGATCAAGGCCTGAAACGCGGCAAACGCCAAACCTTCGCCGAAAGCCATTAAACGGCAAATGGTAAAATATCAAACGATACTTTTGGATGAAGCAATTTCAATCGGTTAGATCATAAAAGTCTTACGTAAACGTAAGACTTTCCGTCACAACCGCGTCACGAAACGGTCCGATTGGCGGGGTGTTCGGCGGCATATTCCTCACTTTGCATCTCGATCAGACGCGAAACCGTGCGGTCGAACTCGAAGCCTTCCGTACCCTTCTTCTGGGTCAGGAGATCCTGTGGCTCGGCCGCGGCCGACGCGAACAATCGGGCGCCATTGTCGTAGAGCGTGTCGACCAGAAGGATGAAGCGCTTGGTCTCGTTGCGCATATGGGGTCCCAGATGCGGCACGTGGTCGACGAAGATCGTCGAGTAACGCTCGAGGATCGCCAGATAATCGGCAGCACCCAGTGGCTGCTGGCAGAGATCGGCGAACGCAAAGCGGGCGCTCTGGCCGGCGGCGGCCGGCACATGGATCTTGCGGCCCTTGCGCGGCACTTCGGCCGGAGCAACAGCCTCGTTGCGGGTTTCCCGCATCCAGGCGCGCGCCATCGCCGCATCCGCCTCCGGGCCGAGCGGCGAAAGCCACACCGGACTTCCGTCCGTCTTCGTGAGGCGATAGTCGGTATCCGTGTCCAAGGAAATGACCTCGGCATTCGCCTTGAGCAGATCGATGAAGGGCAGGAACAGGCCGCGATTGAGGCCGTCGCGATAGAGATCGTCAGGCGCCACGTTCGACGTCGCGATCAGCACGCAGCCCTTTGCGAAAAGCTCGCCGAAGAGCCGCCCAAGGATCATCGCGTCGGCAATATCGGTCACCGAAAACTCGTCGAAACAGAGCAGCCGGGCCTCGCCGAAAAGCTCCGAGGCGACAGGCGGGATCGGATCGGCCTGTTTCGTCTCGCCGTTCTTCAGCTTCTGGCGGTGCTTGTAGATGCGCTCGTGCACATCGGCCATGAACTCGTGGAAGTGCGCCCGACGCTTGCGCTGGATCGGCACGGTATCGAAGAACAGGTCCATCAGCATGGTCTTGCCACGCCCGACGCCGCCATGGATGTAGAGGCCCTTTACCGGCGGATGGTCCTTCTTGCGCGAGGCGAACAGCCAGCCGAGCGCATTGGTCTTGCGCGACGGGCGGCTGGCGAGCAGCTCGGCGGAAAGATGATCGAAACGCCGCGCAATCGTAAACTGTGCGGGGTCGCGCTTACGCTCGCCACTCGTAACGAGCGCTTCGAGCTTGCGGTAGATACTGTCGTCAGGATTGAGCACGTCTCACCCGAGAGGAGCCGGAAAACAAAAGCCCGGCGCGAGACCGGGCTGGAAAAGCGTCAGCGGCTGAGGCTGACCGGCTGGCCGCCATTGGTCGAGCCGTCGAACCGGGCGTCGGCCGTCTTGTAGAGACGGGCGATGGCGTTGCCGCTGCGGTCTTTCAGAACCACCTGCTTGCCGGCCACTTCCCAGGAGCCCATGGTCGTCAGCTCGCCGGCGCAGCCACGGGTGCCGCCGCGCGAGCCGGAGCCGAGATTGGTAAGCGTCAGGAACATGTCACAGGAGGAGCCGGCGCTCGATACGCGCCAGTTGCCGACCATCGATTCCTTGGTGACGTCAAGCCCGCCGCCCGCCGCCGCGGCGACCTGCGTGCCGGGCTGCTGAACACCGCCGCCGGCGATCGCCGTGCCGCTCGCCGGTGCAGCCGGGAATTGCGAGGTGTTGCCGCTCGGCGCCGGAAGCTGGTTCGACGAAACCGAGGGAACCGGTGCGGCTTGGATGGGAGCGGGTGAAACATCCTGGGAACCGAAGCCGCCCATCGATGTTCTTTGGCATCCGGTCAGCGCAAGCACAACCGCCAGCCCCGCCGCCGCATGAATAACCCGCATATCCCTACTCCTGTTCGTGTCCGCGAACCATGATGCAACGCGATAATATAGGCCGAAATACAGCAAATCCACCTGACAAATCAAGCGACGACGATTCCTTGCGACCTGTTGCAGGATTGAAACGTCCTGACACGACGCATGCTCGGCGCGGTCATCGCCACATTGCCAACTGCCTATCCCCTGTCGCCGCGGCACAATCACGAATTGTCGATCGCCGTTTCACCGATGACATCAAAAAGAAAACGGCGAGCCAAGGCTCGCCGTCTCCTGAACTTCGTTTCCAATCCGACCGGTCAGACGCGGCGCTCGACCAGCATCTTCTTGATTTCGCCGATCGCCTTCGCCGGGTTCAGGCCCTTCGGACAGGCCTGGGCGCAGTTCATGATCGTGTGGCAGCGGTAGAGGCGGAAGGGGTCCTCGAGATTGTCGAGACGCTCGCCGGTCGCTTCGTCGCGGCTGTCGATCAGCCAGCGATAGGCCTGCAGCAGCACGGCCGGACCGAGGTAGCGGTCGCCGTTCCACCAATAGCTCGGACAGGAGGTCGAGCAGCAGGCGCACAGAATGCACTCGTAGAGGCCGTCGAGTTTCAGGCGGTCCTCGTGGCTCTGCTTCCATTCCTTGGCCGGCGTCGGCGACACCGTCTTCAGCCAGGGCTCGATCGAGCGGTGCTGGGCGTAGAAGTTGGTGAGGTCCGGCACAAGGTCCTTGACGACAGGCATGTGCGGCAGCGGATAAACCTTCACCGTGCCCTTCACCTCGTCCATGCCCTTGGTGCAGGCGAGCGTGTTGGTGCCGTCGATGTTCATGGCGCAGGAGCCGCAGATGCCTTCGCGGCAGGAGCGGCGCAGCGTCAGCGTCGGGTCGATCTTGTTCTTGATGTAGAGCAGACCGTCGAGCACCATCGGGCCGCAATCGTCGACATCAATGTAGAAGGTGTCGATGCGCGGATTGGCGCCGTCATCCGGGTTCCAGCGGTAGATGCGGTATTCGCGAACGTTGGTCGCGCCCTGCGGCTTCGGCCAGACCTTGCCTTCCGTCATCTGCGAGTTCTTGGGGAGAGCGAGTTCAACCATGTGGCTTATTCCTCAAGATCAGTAGACGCGCGCCTTCGGCTCGATCTTCTTGGGATCGATGCCGTCGGCAATCAGGTCGGTATGAACGGGGCGGTAGTCGAGCTTGACGTCGCCGGCTTCGTTGACCCAGGCAAGCGTGTGCTTGCGCCAGTTGACGTCGTCGCGGCCGCCGAGAGCGCCTTCGGTGAAGTCCTCGCGGGCGTGCGACCCACGGCTCTCCTTGCGCGCTTCGGCGCCGTAGATCGTCGTGATGGCGTTGGCCATGAGGTTTTCGAGTTCCAGCGTCTCGACGAGGTCGGAGTTCCAGATCATCGAGCGGTCGGTGACCTTGATATCAGGCAGCTCCTTCCAGATCGCCGAGATGCGCTTGCAGCCCGATTCCAGCGATTCCTGGGTGCGGAACACGGCCGCGTCTTCCTGCATGGCGCGCTGCATCTTTTCGCGCAGCACCGCCGTCGGCGTGCTGCCATTGGCGTTACGCAGGCGGTCGAAGCGGTCCATGATCCGGTCGCAGGCGGCCTTGTTGAGCTCCGGCACCGCCTCGTTGCGGTCGATCACCTGGCCGGCGCGGATGGCAGCGGCGCGGCCGAAGACCACGAGGTCGATCAGCGAGTTGGAACCGAGACGGTTGGCACCGTGCACCGAGGCGCAGCCGGCTTCGCCGACGGCCATCAGGCCGGGCGCGATGCGCTCTGGGTTTTGGGCATCGGCGTTCAGGACTTCGCCCCAGTAGTTGGTCGGCACGCCGCCCATGTTGTAGTGCACCGTCGGCAGAACCGGGATCGGCTCGCGCGTCACATCGACGCCGGCAAAGATCTTCGCCGATTCCGAGATGCCCGGCAGGCGCTCGTGCAGGACCGCCGGATCCAGGTGGTCGAGGTGCAGGAAGATGTGGTCCTTGTTCTTGCCGACGCCGCGGCCTTCGCGGATTTCCATCGTCATGCAGCGCGATACGACGTCACGCGAGGCAAGGTCCTTGGCCGAGGGCGCGTAGCGCTCCATGAAGCGCTCGCCTTCGGAGTTGACGAGGTAACCGCCTTCGCCGCGTGCGCCTTCGGTGATCAGGCAGCCCGCGCCGTAGATGCCGGTCGGGTGGAACTGGACGAATTCCATGTCCTGCAGCGGCAGGCCGGCGCGCGCGATCATACCACCGCCGTCACCGGTGCAGGTGTGCGCAGAGGTCGCCGAGAAATAGGCGCGGCCGTAGCCGCCGGTCGCCAGCACCACCATCTTGGCGGAAAAGCGATGGATCGTACCGTCGTCGAGGTTCCAGGCGACGACGCCGGTGCAGCGGCCGTCATCCGACATGATCAGGTCGAGCGCGAAATACTCGATGAAGAACTCGGCATTGTTCTTGAGCGACTGGCCATAGAGCGTGTGCAGGATCGCGTGGCCGGTACGGTCGGCAGCAGCACAGGTGCGCTGAACCGGCGGGCCTTCGCCGTAGTTCTGCATGTGGCCGCCGAAGGGCCGCTGGTAGATCTTGCCTTCGGCATTGCGCGAGAAAGGCACGCCGTAGTGCTCGAGCTCATAGACCGCCTTCGGCGCTTCCATGGCGAGATACTGCATGGCGTCGACGTCGCCGAGCCAATCGGAACCCTTGACGGTGTCGTAGAGGTGCCACTGCCAGCTGTCCGGCGTCATGTTCTGCAGCGAGGCAGCGATGCCGCCCTGGGCGGCAACCGTGTGCGAGCGGGTCGGGAAGACCTTGGTGATGCAGGCGGTCTTCAGACCCTGCTCGGCCATGCCGAGGGTGGCACGCAGACCGGCGCCGCCGGCGCCGACGACGACGACGTCGAAGGCGTGATCGACATATTCATAGGCCTTGCCGTTTGCAGCGGGTGAACTGTTCGATGCCATGGCGAAATTACCCTGCAAAAGCGATCTTCAGGATGGCGAAGAGACAGAGCCCACCAACCGCGATCGTGAAAAATGTATTGAGCATGAGAAGGACGATCTTCATGCCTTCGCCATGCACGTAGTCTTCGATGATCACCTGCATGCCGAGCCGCATGTGGATGAGGCCCGAGAGCACGACAAGAGCCATGACGACGGCGACGAAGGGGTTCGCAAGCGCGGCGACGACGTCCGCGTGGGGCGCACCGGCGTAGCGAACGAGGAAGATGACGAAGAAGATCAACAGCGGAACGTTGGCGACCGCCGTCAGGCGCTGGCGCCAGAAGTGATCGGTGCCTTCCTTGGCCGAACCGAGGCCGCGGACCTTGCCGAGAGGTGTGCGCATATCCATGGGTGTCTTTCCTCTCAGTTAGCGGACGAGATAGCCGACAACCCAGATCAGCAGCGTCAGAGCCACCGAACCGATGATCGTCGCCTTGGCCATCTTGGTGGCGAAGTGCTTCTCGTAACCGTAGCCGAGATCCCAGGCAAAGTGGCGCAAGCCTCCGAGCATGTGGTGCACCAACGCCCAGGTGTAGCCGAAGAGCACCAGCTTGCCGATCAGCGTGCCGAACAGCCAGCTGACCCAGTCGTAGTAGGCCGCACCCGACGCGGCGGCGATCAGCCACCAGGCAACGAGGATGGTGCCGAAGTAGAGCGCGCCGCCGGTGATGCGGTGCACAATGGACATGACCATCGTCGGGATCGGCTTATAGATTTGAAGATGCGGCGAGAGTGGCCGGCTTCTTGTGACATTCGTCATCGGAACCTCACGGAATGCCCGGATTTTCGCCCAAAAAACTGGACGAATTTAGTCCGGTATCGCACCTGATTGTGCGCAATTCAGTCATTCGGACCTTTAATCACCATAATGCTTAACGACAAGTGTGTTTGCGGTGCAAAATCAATTTAATCGATTAGACGAATTGCGCCATTTTCCAGCCTGCCGGAGACATGGGCATCCGTTAACGATAGCCGCAAAAAGCCAAGCAATTCCGTGACTTTCCCGCGAAAGTGGGCGAGAGTGATCTTAACCAATTGTTAAGTGTCCTCCGGAGGGCGAACAGAATGACTCTGTTCAAGGCAATCCATGCGACCAAAGTGCTAGCGCTCGCCGGCCTGGTCATCGTCACCACCTGCATCCCCTTGGAGGCCCGCGACTGGGGCGGAGCACGCGGCGTTCAGACACGAACCAACCATGTCCGCATGTATCAAGGTCGCCCCGGTCCGCGCTACGAGTTTGGCGGCATGGGCTCCCGCAACGGCTGGAACCGCAATCGCATGCACCGTCGCGACTGGATGGCCAACGATGGGTTGCCGGACGTGAACACCCGCACCCGGCACGTTCGCCTTCCCCGATATCGCCCCTATCCCGGCCCCTACACCGGGAGCTGGGAGCATCGCGGCGGATGGGTTCGTGACAGGGCAGGCAACGACATCTGGACGTCCGGAGGCCGTCGCCACGATGGTCGCCCACGCATCGCCAATGGACTGCCGGAAGTCGAGACACGCACGCGGCATGTTCGCCTCCCGCAGTATCGCCCATATCCCGGCCACTATGCCGAGCACTGGGGAAGCGGCGGCGGATGGGTTCGCGACAGGGCCGGCCGCGAGATCTGGACGTCCGGTGGCCAGCGCCGCGACTATCGCCAGGGCTACTATGGCGGCGATGAATATCCAGACACACCGGGCATCGGCACCTATGTCGGCGGCATTTCCGCCTATGTGGATCTCGGCAACGGCATCTATTTCAACCAGGAGGGCGACTATGGCTATGCCGACGACGGGCAGTCCGAATCGCCGCCGCAGACCAGACGCGGCAAGATCATCAATGTCACGCCGCAGACGATGAACGGCTCCTGCGCCTATGAACACGGCGTCTGTGTGATCCGGCGTTAGTTCATGTCACGGATTCGCGGGAAACCGCGGCTATGAGCCCGTCTGGAGCCATTTCGTCCAAATGCCTGTAGCAAACCCCGTCGCTGATGCCGTGTCGTCGCTGTTGAAGCCACTTGGCTTCAGGAGAAAGTCATCAAGCTGGTATCTCGAAAATGACGAAACCGTTCTGATCGTAAACGTCCAAAGGTCGCAGTTCGGCCCCCAGTATTACCTCAACTTTTCTGTGGTCATCCGAGCGATCTCGACAGTGCCACAACCCAAAGAATACCATGGAGACATCCGCTTCAGGCTCGAAGAGACTCTGCCTGCCCACTCGCACGAACTGTGCAAGAAGCTGCTGAACCTTGAATACCCGCTCTCTGACGATGAACGGTCGTTGCGTCTGGTGGAATTGATTAAGCGCCACGGCTTGCGGCTATTGCTGACATGCAATTCGGAGGCCGGCTTAAAAGAGGCGCTTGAAAGCAAATCACTTCCGGACTGGACATTCTCAAGTGCCGCGCGGGCGCATCTTGTCGAGCGCGTCACACGCGCCTCGATCTAGCAGAGGTCGGATAACGCTCGTCAGCGTGTTGGCGTTCTCCTCATGCGAGCGGCCGCCCGCGAGGCGAAGTCACCGACCGGCTCAGCGCCATCACACGCCCATGGCGCCGATGATCGCGCCCATTGCCAGAAGCACCAGCAGCCAGTGTCCGCCGTCGATCAGCGACAGGTCCCAACCGAAGCCCTGGTAGCGATGGTTGACGATGAGGGTCGTCGCGACGAAGCCGAGCCAAAGGAAGAAGGCCGAGACGACGCCGTTGACGAGCGTGACCTCGCCCGGCCCGAGGTGGCCGACGACGCCGGCGACCATGGTCGCCATCACCAGTTCCGAGACGAAGGAAATGGCAAAGAGAACCGGCGACATTTGCGCAGCCGCGGGATCGATGCGCGCCGCCTTCATCCAGGGTTTGCCGAGAACGCCGTAGTAGATCGCGCCGATGACGAAGGCCGCAATGGCGGCGATCAGCACCGCCAGATAGTTCATGCCCGCAAATACCATGTTCGTTCCCCCGTTTTTGCGGGGATTGGAATCGAAGGCCTTTGGGCTGTCAACTGTCCGTGTTCGCAGTGCCCCCGAAGCGCCAGACCGTCGTGCACTTGACCTCGCTGTCCTCCAGCGCGCGGGTCACGGGAACCTCGTAGGTGGCAAGGGCCGTCATCATCTCGCGCGGGCAATAGGAACGGCCGGGGTCGCCGACGATCACTGTCGCCCCTTTCGCCGTCAGATCCGAAAACCACGGTTTCAGCCGGTCGGCAAAAGCCTTGTCGTAGAAGACGTCGCCGGCGAGGTAGACATCGGCCCCAAGTTCGCGACCGGTCACGTCCTCGTCCGTATAGGAAAGGGCGACGCCGTTGAGTTCGGCATTGAGCCGGACCGCCGTTTTCGCCCAGGGATCGATATCGGCGGCAAGAACCGATGCCGCCCCCGCCTTCATCGCGGCGATTGCTACCAAGCCCGAACCGGAGGCGAAGTCGACGACCTGCCTGCCGCGCACCGTCTCGGGATGATCAAGGATGTAGCGGGCAAGCCCCTGCCCGCCGGCCCAGGCAAAGGCCCAGAACGGCGGCGGCAGGCCGATTTCCTGCAATTCCTCCTCGGTCTTCAGCCAGAGCTCATGCGCCTCGGTTGCCAGATGCAGGCGCACCTCCGGCACGTGAGGCGGCGAAAGCACGCCGGTATTGGCGAGGATGAAACTTTCCGGATCGGTCTTCACGAAAACTCTCCGAGCCTATCCGAAAGGCGAAAGCGGTTTCAGGATAGGCGGAAAAACAAGATTACCGCGGAGGATTGTCGAGCCCGCCCATGCGGCAGACCTCGATCCATTCGTCCTCGGTCACCGGCTGCACCGACAGGCGCATGGAAGTGACGAGCGACATCTTGGCGAGCTTCGGATTGTCCTTGATCTCTTTCAATGTCACCGGACGCGGCATGTCGGTGACAGCGCGGATATCGACGCAATCCCAGCGGGCGTCACCCTCGGCAGTCGAATCCGGATGCGAAAGCGCGCAGACCTCGGTAATGCCGACGATCTCCAGACCCTCGTTCGAGTGGTAGAAGAAGCCTTTGTCGCCGATCTGCATCGCCCGCATGTTGTTGCGCGCCAGATAGTTGCGCACGCCGGTCCATTCGGTGCCCTTGGCGCCTGCATCCTTCTGCATCTGCCAGGACCACTTGACCGGTTCGGATTTGTAGAGCCAATGCGCCATCGCGTCTCAGGCCTCCGGATTGTTGAAGACCCAGTTGAAGGCCTTGATCTCGACATCGGAGAAGAGGCCCGCCTTGGCATAGGGATCCGCTTCGGCAATGGCGCGGGCTTCTGCGATGGTCTCGGCCTTGACGATCACCAGGCTGCCGGTCGGCTTGCCGTCGTCACCCAGGAACGGGCCCGCGATCTTTAGAATGCCCTTGGCGTTGAGATCGTTGAGATAGGCGACATGATCGGGGCGGGTATCGAGCCGAAGCTGCAGCGCGCCGGGTTTGTCGGTGCAATGAAGTGCGAAGAGCATGCTTCCTCCTGAAGTTGTCGTTTGGCGCGGGATGCGAGCGGAAAACCGCTTTACACTTTTGCGCACCCCGCTACCGGATTATTCCTGGGTGATCGGGCGTGTCATCAATTGTTCGAGTGCGGTGCGGACATCGAGCTTGCCGTCGATAATCGCCGCCACCGCTTCGGTGATCGGCATCTCGACGCCGAGATCATGGGCGACGCGCGCGGCGACCGACGCGGCAAAGGCGCCTTCGACCAGCTCGCCCTTGCCCCCATCGGCGCGGCCGTTTCGGCCGAGCGCGATGCCGAAGCGCAGATTGCGCGACTGGTGGCTGGTGGCCGTCAGCACGAGATCGCCGAGGCCCGAGAGGCCGCGCACCGTGTCGGCCTCGCCACCCTCGGCGGCGATGAAGCGCGACATCTCGGCAAGGCCGCGTGAGATCAGCGCTGCGCGGGCGGAATCGCCGAGACCCGCACCCTCGACGATGCCGCAGGCAATCGCCAGCACGTTCTTGAGCGCGCCGCCGAGCTGCACCCCGATGCGATCCTGCGATGGGTAGAGCCGGAAGGTCGGGCCTGAAAGCACCTCTGCCAGCGTCGTCGCCGTTTGAGCATCGGCGGCAGCGATTACCATCGCAGTCGGCAGGCCCTTGGCGATATCTGCGGCGAAACCGGGACCCGAAAGCACGCCGATCGAACGACCGGGCAATTCCTCCGCCAGAACGTCGGTCAGCAACCGGCCGGTCGCTTGCTCCATGCCCTTGGCGCAGGTGACGATCGTGGCGGCTGCATTGATCTGCGGGCCATATTGCCGCGCCGCATCACGGTGCGCCTGGGACGGCATGGCGAACAGCACGACTTCGGCTTCGGCGAGAACGGAGACATCCGCCGTATGTTTCAGCGCCGGCGGCAGATCGATGCCCGGCAGGGCATCCTCGTTGCGGCCGGTATTGCGGCACGCTTCAGCAATCTCCTGCCGACGGGCGAGCAGCGTCACGTCGCTGCCTTCGGCGGACGCCGCAACTGCGGCGAGCGCGGTGCCGAAGGCACCCGCACCAACCACCACGATCTTCGGCCCGGTCTTGGATTTGTCGTTCATTCTCTATCCGTCACATTCTGGCATCATGGCCCTGGCTGAGCCCCTCATGCCTTGGCGCCGCGTTTGCCGGAGCCGAGCAGTGCCTGCGCTTGGGCGTCGAGCGGCCAGCGCGAGCGCGGCGCAACGTCGAGGCTATCGGCCACCATGCCCGCCGCCAGGCGCTCCGCACCGGCCCAGGCGATCATCGCGGCATTGTCAGTGCAGAGCGAAAGCGGCGGCGCGATAAACTCGAAACCGGATTGCGCGCACAAGCTCTGCAGCGTCGAACGCAGCACCTGGTTCGCGGCAACGCCCCCGGCGACCACCAGGGCCGGGCGCACCACGCCGGCATGCTCCGCCTTGAAGCGCTTCAGCCCGCGCCCGACGCGATCCTTGAGCGTGCGCGAGATCGCACGCTGGAAGGAAGCGCAGATATCGGCGATGTCCTGCTCCGTCACCGGCTCCAGCGATTGCGCCGCCTGGCGCACCGCCGTCTTCAGACCCGAGAAGGAGAAATCGAGCCGGGCGTCACCGACGAGCGGGCGCGGAAAATCGAAACGCTGGGGATTGCCGGCGAGCGCCGCACGCTCGACCGCCGGACCACCCGGATAGGGAAGACCGAGCAGTTTCGCCGTCTTGTCGAAGGCCTCGCCAAGCGCGTCGTCGATCGTCGTGCCCCAGCGCTCGTATTCGCCGACACCCTTGACGAGGATAAGCTGCGTATGGCCGCCGGAAACGAGCAGCATCAGATAGGGAAAGGAGAGCCCGTCGGTCAGCCGCGCCGTCAGCGCGTGGCCTTCGAGATGGTTGACGGCGTAGAGCGGCTTGCCGGTTGCGCGCGCGATCGCCTTGCCGGTCATCAGCCCGACGATCAGGCCGCCGATCAGACCGGGACCACTTGTCGCAGCGATCGCATCGATGTCGGAAAGCGTGATGCCGGCGCGCAGCAGCGCCTCCTCGATCAGCGTGTCGAGCGCTTCCACATGGGCGCGCGCGGCGATCTCGGGAACCACGCCGCCATAGGCGCTATGCTCTTCCAGCTGGCTCAGAACGACGTCGCCGAGAATGTGACCCTTGCCGTCGGAATCGCGCAAAATAACGGAAGCGGCGGTTTCGTCGCAGCTTGTTTCTATGCCGAGGATGCGCAGGGGCGGAGACATCAGAGTATACTCAAAGATTGCGGTCGCACCGAAAGGTGGGTACACGGAACTCCGGTAACAATGGATAGCCTTTGATGCAAACAAAACCTTTCCGGATCGGCACGCGCGGCAGCCCGCTGGCGCTCGCTCAAGCCCATGAAACGCGCGACCGGCTCGCAGCGGTGCATGGTCTGGCGCCGGAAATGTTCGAGGTCGTCATTCTCTCGACCAAGGGCGACCGGATCACCGACCGCTCGCTCGCCGAGATCGGCGGCAAGGGCCTGTTCACCGAGGAGATCGAGCAGCAATTGCTGTCGGGCGAACTCGATTTCGCCGTGCATTCGTCCAAGGACATGCCGACGAAGCTGCCCGATGGGCTCTGTCTTTCCGCCTTCCTGCCGCGCGAGGACATTCGCGACGCCTTCATCGGCCGCACGGCACCGAAATTGATGGAACTGCCTGAAGGCGCCACTGTCGGTTCCTCGTCGCTGCGCCGCCAGGCGCTGATCCGCCGGCTGCGCCCGGATATCGACGTCATCACCTATCGCGGCCAGGTGGAAACGCGGCTAAGGAAGCTCGCCGAGGGCCAGGTGGATGCAACGCTGCTCGCCTATGCCGGCCTGAAGCGGCTCGGCATGTCCGACGTTCCGACCGAACTGCTCGACCCGACGGATTTCCCCCCGGCCCCGGCGCAAGGCGCGATCTGCATCGAAAGCCGGGTCGGCGACAGCCGCATCAACGACCTGCTCGCGGCCATCGACGATCCACGCACCCACGAGGCCGTTACCTGCGAGCGCGGCTTCCTCGCGACGCTTGACGGCTCCTGCCGCACGCCGATCGCCGGCCTCGCCACCTCGGATGGCACCCATCTCCGTTTTTCCGGCATGATCCTCACGCCCGACGGCCAGACCCATCATCGCGTCACGATCGAAGGCAGGGCCACCGACGCCGAAGCGCTCGGCAAGAAGGCCGGCGAGGAAATCCGCGCCAAGGCCGGCCCGGGCTTCTTTGCAAGCTGGACCTGAGCCGATGCGCGTGCTCGTCACCCGGCCGCTTCCCGCCGCCGAGGCGACGGCGCGTCGGCTGGAGGCTGCCGGCCACCAGCCGATCCTCCTGCCGTTGATGCAGGCCATGCATCTCGCCGCCGTTGCCGAAGCAGCGCTAGACATACCGTTTGCAGCCATTGTCCTGACCAGCGCCGAAGCGGTTCGGGTCCTCGCGACACTGGGCGGCAAATTGGAAAAGCATCTGAAAAACCCGTGCTTCTGCGTCGGCGAGGCGACTGCGCGGGCAGCACGAGAACTTGGCTTCACCGATCTCCGCATCGGCGATGGCACCGGCAAAGCGCTGGCCGGGCTGATTGTTTCGGCCGTCGGCACTTTGCCGAAACAGCCCCTCCTCTACCTGACCGGCTCTCCGCGCTCCGACGGCCTCGAAAGCACGCTCCGGCAACATGGCGTCGAGTATAGGACGGTCGAATGCTATCGCATGGAACCGACCGTGCAGCCGCCCGGTGCGCTGAAAGATCTCGCGCGAACCGACCGGCCCGACGCCGTTCTGCTCTATTCCCGGGAGACGGCTCGACGCCTGGCGGCATTGCTGCTGGAGGCCAGTCTGGACGCTGCGTCCTTCAGCCCGCGCTATCTCTGCCTGAGCGCTGCCGTCGCCGAGGCGCTGCCAAGCAACGTCATGGCGCAGATCGCCGCTAAGCCCGACGAAGAAAACCTTTTTAGTTTGATCTAAAATGGGATGAAGAAAAATGTTGGCGGTTTTCCGCCCGCATTCCACGTCACTCCAGGGCCGATTCAGCCAAAATCGAAACGCAGGGGCTTTCCCTCACCGTTCGGGCTGACTAGGTTTGAGAGAAGAGCCGACAGGAACCAACGGTAAGAGGTCACCATGGTATCGGAAAACCCGCCGCGCCGCTCGAAGTCCGAGAAGGAACCGCTGACGATCGACCTCGAAGCGGAAAAAACCGTTGCGGAACCGACTGAGGCCGAAACAACCCGCGAGACGGTGACGGACGTGGCAAGCGAAAGCCCGGCAAGCGACGCCAAGGCGGATGAGACGGCAACGGACAGCAGCGACGACAGCGCCGCCGGATCGCGCCTGGAAGAAGAGATCGAGGAGCAGCGCGCCGACGCGGCCGCAGCCGTCTTCGCCGAAGAACCGCCGCACGCGGCACAGGAGCCGGGACCGGCGCCGCGGCAAAAGCCAGTGTCGAACTCTGGCGCGCTCGCCGCCGGTATCCTCGGTGGCCTTGTGACGCTACTCGGCTTTGGCGGCCTGCAATATGCCGGCATCGTCCCCGGACTTGGCCCTGAGCGTGGCGTCGAGCAGAACATCTCCAGCGAACTGCAGGCACTGCGCGATCAGATCGCAGCACTGCCCACGACCGCCGCAGTCGTCGACAACACGGCGCTCGAAGGCCGCATCGCCGCCCTCGAACAAGCAGCCGCCCAACCCGGCACGAACGGCGCGCCGAGTGCCGAGGTCGAAACGCTGAAGGCGGAGATCGACAACCTTACCAAGGAACTTGCAGGGCTGAAGACGGCACTCGCCGACGCCCAACAGACGGCGACAACGGAGAGGGCGGAACTGACGAGCCGCATCGAATCCGCCGAGCAGAAGCTCAACGAGCCGGTCAACGACATCCAGATGGCCAAGGCGGTCGCGGTCACCGCGCTGAAGTCGGCAATCGATCGCGGCGGCCCCTTCCTCGCCGAACTCGACGCGCTGCGCAGCATCGCACCGGACGAACAGGCCGTCGCCGCTCTGGCCCAGGACGCTCAGGTCGGCGTGCCGACCCGCTCCGATCTGCGGCGCGAGTTCCCTGACACGGCCGACGCCATGCTCGACGCCCTCAATCAACCCGATCCGAACGAGGGCATCTTCGACCGGCTGGTGTCCAGCGCCATGTCCGGCATTCGCGTACGCCCCGTCGGCAGCGTCGAGGGTGAAACGCCCGAAGCCGTCATCGCCCGCATCGAGGACAAGCTGAACAATGGCGATCTCAAGGGCGCTGCTCTGGAGTGGGATGGTCTGCCGGATGCCGCCAAACCGGCGGGCGAGGCCTTCAAGGCCAAGCTCGACCAGCGTCTGCGTGTCGAAGCCGCGATCGACGCCGCCGTCGCCGCGACGATGGCAAAGCCGGGCACAGAGGGCTAGAGCGGGATGAGGAAAAGTGTATGCGGTTTTCCGCCCGCATCCCGCTCTAACTTATGGAAAACGATCACGTCTATGACTTTGGGTCGGCGACCCAAAATCATCGTGATCTGAGGGAACCAGATATGATCCGCATTCTGATTTTCATCCTGATCGTGCTTGGTCTCGGCCTCGGTTTCGCGTGGCTCGCGGACCGACCGGGTGAACTTTCGCTCGTCTGGCAAGGTCAGCTCATCGAGATGAGCCTGATGCGCGCCGCATCGTTGCTGATTTCGCTGATCGCAGCCGTGCTGATCGCCGTGTGGCTGGTGCGCACCATCTGGCTCTCTCCCCACACCGTCACCCGCTATTTCCGCGCCCGCAAGCGCGACCGTGGCTACCAGGCGCTTTCGACCGGCCTGATCGCTGCCGGCGCCGGCGACGCCAATCTTGCCCGCAAGATGACCGCCCGCACCCGCGGATTGATCAGCGCCGACCAGGAGCCGCTGATCCACCTGCTCGAAGCGCAAACCGCCCTCGTCGAAGGCAAGTACGATGACGCGCGCCGCAAGTTCGAGCTGATGGCCGACGATCCGGAGACCCGCGAACTCGGGCTTCGCGGCCTCTACCTCGAAGCCAAGCGCCTCGGTGCCCACGAGGCCGCCCGGCAATATGCCGAACGCGCCGCCGAGAAAGCACCGCATCTGCCCTGGGCGGCTCTCGCGACGCTCGACAGCCAGAGCCAGGCCGGACAGTGGGACGATGCTCTGCGTCTTCTCGACAAGAGCCGCGCCGCCCATGTGGTCGAACGCAAGGAGGCCGACCGTAAGAGGGCGGTGCTCTTGACCGCCCGGGCGATCACAAAGCTCGACGGCGACGTGAAGGGTGCCCGCGACGATGCGCTTGCCGCACTGAAGCTCGACGAACATCTGGTGCCGGCGGCGCTGACGGCCGCCAAGGCGCTGTTTCGCGAGGACAACCTGCGCAAGGGGACCTCGATCCTGGAGAAAAACTGGAAGCACGAGCCTCACCCGGACGTGGCGCGGCTTTACGTGCGTGCCCGCGGCGGCGACACCGCCGTCGACCGGTTGAAGCGGGCGCGCAAACTTGAAGCCCTCAGGCCCAACAATGCCGTGGCGATGGCAGCTGTCGCCGAGGCCGCGCTCGAAGCGCGCGAACTGCTTCTGGCCCGCACCAAGGCGGAAGCCGCCGCCAGGCTCGATCCGACCGAGAGCGTCTTCCTGTTGCTCGCCGACATAGAAGAAGCCGACACCGGCGACGAGGGCCGCATCCGCCACTGGATGGCGCAGGCCCTGCGCAGCCCACGGGATCCGGCCTGGACTGCCGACGGCGTGACGTCGCCGACCTGGCTGCCGGTCTCGCCCGTCAGCGGACGGCTCGATGCGTTCGAATGGAAAGCGCCGCCGCATACGCTTTCGGCGACCGTCGACCACGACCAATCGAATGCCGACGAAGCGATCCGCAGTCTGCCGCCGGTGGCCGCGGAGCCGCGTGCGCATGAACCGGCCCCCGTAGCCCGCCGCAGCGAAGCGCCCGTCATCCTCGAGGCCGAACGGGAACCGCAACCGATCAAGGTCACGGAGCGCAAACCGTCCGAGCCGATCGCCGACAAGACTCCGGTCAAGAAGACGGAGAAGGAAGAGGTTACCAACGGCGAGCACATGCCTGATCCCTTCTTCGGCCGTCCGCCGGATGATCCCGGCGTGCGCGATCCAGCTACCGGCGAGAAGGCGCCGGAAAAGGCTAGTTTCCGACTGTTCTGAACTCTCAAGGGGCTGTGGCAGAATACATGTTTGAACGCTTACGGACGTTTCTCGACGGCCTGACCGGCCCGGCGACGCGGATAGAGCACGGCGATCCACGCGTGGCGGTCATCGCCCTCTGTTTCCAGGTCATGGAAGCCGACGGCCGGATCCTTGCGTCCGAACGGCGCAAGATGCGATCGGTCATCAAGCAACACTACAAGCTCGACGATGCCTCGCTTGCCGCGCTGATCGAAGCGGGCAAGACTGCCGAAAGCGAGGCGATCGATTACTACCAGTTCACCGCCGAGCTCAAGCGCCACCTCTCGGAGGAACAGCGCATCGAACTCGTCGGCATGCTCTGGGATATCGTCTATGCCGACGGCAAACGCAGCGAAATGGAAGACCACGTGATCTGGCGCATCGCCGATCTGCTCGCCGTCTCCGGGCGCGACCGGGTGTTGCAGCGGCAGGAGGCCGCAGCGAGAAGCGACACCGTCGAGGACGCCGAGCCGCAACAGGAAACCTGAAATGCCGACGCCGGACACAAGCGCGCGAAAACCAGTCTTGATCATCCTGCATCAGGAGCGGTCGAGTGCCGGCCGTGTCGGCCAGATTCTGGAGCAGAAGGGCTTTCGGCTCGACATCCGCCGGCCGGCCCTTGGCGATGACCTGCCGCCGACCCTGGAGCATCATAGCGGCACGATCATTTTTGGCGGTCCGATGAGCGCCAATGACGAGGAAGAGTTTGTCCGCCGCGAGATCGACTGGCTGTCCGTGCCGCTCAAGGAGAACAAGCCCTATCTCGGCATCTGCCTCGGCGCGCAGATGCTGGCGCGCAATCTCGGCGGCTCCGTGGCGCCGCATCACGAAGGCATGACCGAGATCGGCTGGTATCCGCTGATCGCAACCGATGCCGGCAAGGCGCTGATGGACTGGCCTGACATGGTCTACCATTTCCACCGCGAAGGATTCGACCTGCCTGCCGGGGCCGAGTTGCTCGCAACCGGTAACACCTACCCCAACCAAGCCTTCCGCTATGGCGACAATGCCTGGGGCATTCAGTTCCACGGCGAGCTGACACGCGCGATGATGCACCGCTGGGTCGTGCACGGCGCGCACCGGTTCGAGATGCCGGGCGCCCAGGTGGGCAAGGCGCATCTCGACGGCCGCATGCAGCACGACGGACCGCTGCGCACCTGGATGGAAAACTTCCTGGAACTGATCTTCCTGCGCGATGAGCGGCCGGAAGCAATTCCAGGAAAAGTGTAGAGCGGTTTTCCGTCCGGAATTGCCTGGCTCAAAGGAGCAGCCTGACGACGCGCAGCCCGCCTACTTGTGGTGGTCGGGCACGTCGAGCGTGTCGATCTTGCGCAATTGCGGGAAGCCGAGCGCCCAGAGCCCTGACACGAGCAACGTGCCCATGCCGCCGAAGACCACCGCAAAGACGGCGCCGAAGCCGGATGCCATCATGCCGGCGCGAAACTCGCCAAGTTCGTTCGACGCGCCGATGAAGACCATGTTGACGGCGTTGACCCGGCCGCGCAGCTCGTCCGGCGTCCAGAGCGTGATCAGGATTTCGCGCACATAAACCGAGATCATATCGGCAGCGCCCATGACGACGAGCGCGGCGATCGAGATCCACGGCGTCGCCGAAAGACCGAAGACAACGGTACCGAGCCCGAAGAGCGCGACACCGGTGAACATGTAGAAACCGGCGCGGTGGCGGATCGGATGCGCCGCGAGCCAGACCGCCATACTGACGGCACCGATACCCGGAGCGGCGCGCAAGAGGCCGAGACCCCAAGGACCGAGATCGAGGATGTCGCGGGCAAAGACCGGCATCAGTGCGACCGCGCCGCCGAGCAGTACCGCGAAGAGATCGAGCGATATCGCGCCCAGAACCACCTTTTCGGCCTTGATGTAGCGGAAACCGGCGGTGATCGTCTCCCAGCTCTGGGCGGAGGCTTGCGTACGGGTCGCGGGCTTCGGGATGGCAAAGACCATGAGCGCGGATGCCAGGAAGAAGCAGACGCCGACGGCATAGGGAACGACGGCGCCGAGCGCATAGATTAAGCCGCCGGCAACGGGGCCAACGATCATCGCCGTCTGCCAGGACGTCGAATTCCAGGCGATCGCATTGGGCAGATCTTCGGGCGGCACGAGATTGGGCGCCAGTGACTGGGACGCGGGCGCCAGGAAGGCGCGTTCGATGCCGAAGACGACCAGGATCGCATAGACCGGCCAGGGTGAAAACAATCCGGATACCGTCAGAAGCAGCAATGCCGTCGCGCAGAGCGTGCTGATGACCATGCAGATCCCCATGATCATGCGCCGGTTGTAGCGGTCCGCAGTCGCGCCAGTGACGAGGATCAGCACCAGTGACGGCAGAAACTGGAAGAGGCCGATCAGGCCGAGATCGAACGGGTCACGCGTAAGGTCATAGATCTGCCAGCCGACTGCGACAGAAATGATCTGGATCGCGAAGTACGCCAGGAAGCGCGAGAAGAAATAGCGGCGATAGCCGACATGCCGGAAGGCGGCAAAACGATGCGAGGCATGAACGGCGGACATGCGGAAGGGGCTCCTGCTGAGGCTCGGTTATCGTGCGGTCCCATGTTAAACATGATCGCGCCCGATAAGCCGGCGTACTTGCTCGTTTAGGTCTCAATGTCTACATGTCTGTCAATAACGATTTGGAGACCGGCATGCTTGCTGTCATCGGCACCTTGAACTTCATTATCAACATCGCGTGGTTTCTGGTCATCGCGTCGGCCATCTTTTCCTGGCTCTACGCGTTCAACGTCATCAACGTGAACAACCAGGCGATCAACATGATCGGCCGCTCGCTCTATCAGCTGACGGAGCCGCTCTATCGCCCGATCCGCCGCGTGCTGCCCGACATGGGTGGCGTGGATCTGTCGCCGCTGGTGGTGCTGGTGATCCTCTATTTCATCCAGCTCTTCCTGAATACGACGGTCGCGCAGGCGCTGCTTGGCTGACGATGGCCAATCCGGCCTTCACCGCGCATGGCGACCACGTTCGCCTGACGGTACGCTTGACGCCGAACGGCGGCCGCGATGCCATTGATGGCTTGGAAGCGGCTGCCGACGGGGAAGAACATCTGAAAGTGCGCGTCAGCGCGGTTCCGGAAAAAGGCAAAGCCAACCAGGCGCTGATTGCCGTTCTTTCGAAGAAGCTCGGGCTTGCCAAGAGCAAGCTTTCCCTCATCTCAGGCGAAACGCAGCGCAAAAAAATCCTCCGGATCGATGGCGACCCGGAGGATTTGATAGAGCGACTTGCAGAGCTGGTCGGTAAGTAAACTTACTTGGCGCCCTTGGCGCGCTCGACGGCTTCCTTGATCAGCTGCCTTGCGACGGAAGCATCCTTCCAACCAAAAATCTTCACCCACTTGCCGGGCTCCAGATCCTTGTAGTGCTCGAAGAAGTGCTCGATCTGCTTGAGCGTGATCTCCGGCAGGTCGGTGTATTCGTGCACCTTGTCGTAGCGCTGCGTCAGGTGAGCCGACGGAACCGCGATGATCTTTTCGTCCTGGCCGGAATTGTCTTCCATCATCATCACGCCGATCGGGCGGACGTTGATGACGCAGCCCGGAACGAGCGGGCGGGTGTTGCAGATCAGAACGTCGATCGGATCGCCGTCGTCGGAGAGCGTGTGCGGCACGAAGCCGTAATTGCCCGGATAGGTCATCGGCGTGTAGAGGAAGCGGTCGACGACCAGCGTGCCGGCTTCCTTGTCCATCTCGTACTTGATCGGATGGCCGCCGACGGGAACTTCAACGATGACGTTGACATCTTCTGGTGGATTCTTTCCGATGGAAATCGCGTCGATGCGCATGGATCTACTCCAGGGTCAGTTGAGTTTGCCCGTCGGATAAAGGGAAACATGCCGCGATGCAACATAACTTTCGTCCGAAATGCAGATTCAACCGGTCGTTTTGTCATCACCGAACGACCCCCATGATCGTCAAAATCTCGTTCGAGGGAGATCACGATGAACGGAAAGGTTGCATGCCTGTCGCTGGTCCTGTTGTCCGCCGCACCCGCGGTGGCCAATGAGAGCGTCTATGTCAACGTCAGCCGCGAAAAGTGCAAGACGATTAAAGAGGAGCCGGGCAGGTACTCCCTGATGACCTGCCCGGGCCATGGCGATTATCCGGCTCATTTCAAGGAGATGGATATCCGCCAGAGCTTCTCCTTCGGTCACCTCAACGAGCGCTACCGCAACGAGGCGTTCGAAACCTTCATCCCCTTCAACCACGCCGGCGCCACAGTGGAATGGCGCATTGTCAAAGGCGGCACCCCGGTCGCGACGATCCTGCGCTGGTTCATCGAGAACCCCGACCCGGCGACGGGAGCATCGGCACCGGCGCTTGAAGGGCAGGTTCTCGTCGTCTCCACGGTAGCCCAGAAGGACGACGGCAAGGGCTGCGTCGCCGGCTATGTCGATGCGCTCGCCAATCCCGATCCCAACGCGCTCGCCCGCAAGATCGCCGACGAGGTGGCGCCGACCTTCCGCTGTGGCGTCGACAAGGCGGTCTACCATGGCACGCAAGGCGACAAGGCAAGCGCACCGCGCAACGAACTGCCGGAATAGCGGCTGATCTCAAGCGGAAGCGGGAAAGCCTAGAGCGCCGTGCGTTCA
The DNA here is from genome assembly GCF_900103435.1 of Sinorhizobium sp. NFACC03. Lineage (NCBI taxonomy): Bacteria > Pseudomonadati > Pseudomonadota > Alphaproteobacteria > Hyphomicrobiales > Rhizobiaceae > Sinorhizobium > Sinorhizobium sp. NFACC03. The sequence goes on along the minus strand of NZ_FMXF01000006.1, from coordinate 121,220 downwards.
AATGAACGCACAAAGGACGCTCTAGCACTTTGATTCTAGAGCATCTTTCCGCCTCCAGTGATTCCACTTGAGAGCGGGATGCTCTAGTTCCAGGCGAAGCCGACCTTCTTCAGGTGCTTGTCGCCGAAATCTTCCATGCCTTCGGCGATATCCGTGCCGCCGGCGCCCTGGAAGAACTGGTAGGCGTGTTCGCTATCCTCGAGGCACCAGACGACGAGGCCGCGGCAGCCGAGCGAACGCAACAGGCTCTTGGCTTCGCCGAAGAGAATGCGCCCGAGACCGATGCCCTGATATTCCGGCCGGAGATAGATCTCGTAGATCTCGCCCTCCTGCGGCAGGGCCTTGGCGCGGCTGAGGCCGAGCGTGGCGTAACCGGCAATGGTTCCGGCCACGTCGACGACGAGCAGCGTGGCAGGCCCGCGCGTCGCCTTGCGCCACCAGACCTCGTCGCGGCGGTTGACCATCTGAACCAGGGGACGGTGGGGGATGAGACCGCCATAGGCTTGCAGCCACGAAACGCGGTGCACATCGGCAATTGCCGACGCTTCCTGCGGCTCTCCGGGCCGAATCTCTATCGAAACAGTCTTCATGACTCGCGACTCTAAACGCACACAAGGCGAACAGGAATCCCGCCCGGTTGCCGGCCAGCGTTAACCCACAGGCAACTTTAACGGCACCCTATGGAAGGTTAACGCCTTTTTAACTTTATCCGCAAGTCGCCCATCCGTGGCACACACAGCAAAAAACCCCGGATCGCTCCGGGGTTTTTTCAGGCTCGGTAATGTCAGAAGCTTAAGCCGCGCCGGCAGTGCGGGCCTTTTCGAAGCGCTTGCGGTCGTTCGGGTCGAGATGCATCTTGCGCAGACGGATCGACTTCGGCGTCACTTCGACGAGCTCGTCGTCCTGGATCCAGGAGAGCGCGCGCTCCAGCGTCATGCGGATCGGCGGCGTCAGGCGAACGGCTTCGTCCTTGCCGGCGGCGCGCATGTTGGTGAGCTTCTTGCCCTTCAGCACGTTCACTTCCAGATCGTTGTCGCGGGTGTGGATGCCGATGATCATCCCGGCATAGACCTTCTCGCCAGCATCGATGATCATCGGGCCGCGGTCTTCCAGGTTGAACATCGCATAGGCAACCGATTCACCGGCATCGTTCGACAAGAGAACGCCGTTGACGCGGCCACCGATCTCGCCCTTGTAAGGCTGGTAGGCGTGGAACAGGCGGTTCATGATCGCCGTGCCGCGGGTGTCGGTCAGAAGTTCCGACTGGTAGCCGATGAGGCCGCGGGTCGGAGCGAAGAACACCAGGCGGACGCGGTTGCCGCCGGACGGACGCAGCTCGACCATCTCGGCCTTGCGCTCCGACATCTTCTGCACGACGACGCCGGAATGCTCTTCGTCAACGTCGATGACGACTTCTTCGATCGGCTCGAGCATCTGGCCGTTGTCGTCCTTGTGCATGACGACGCGCGGACGCGACACGGCAAGCTCGAAGCCTTCGCGGCGCATGGTTTCGATCAGAACCGCGAGCTGCAATTCGCCGCGACCGGAGACGAAGAACGAATCCTTTTCCGAAGATTCCTCGATCTTCAGCGCAACGTTGCCTTCGGCTTCCTTGAACAGACGGTCGCGGATGACGCGGCTCGTGACCTTGTCGCCTTCGGTGCCGGCAAGCGGGCTGTCGTTGACGATGAACGACATGGTAACGGTCGGCGGGTCGATCGGCTGTGCCGTCAGCGCTTCCGTGACCGACGGATCGCAGAAGGTGTCGGCGACGGTGCCCTTGGTCAGGCCGGCGATCGCGACGATGTCGCCCGCCTGTGCTTCTTCGATCGGCTGACGCTCGATGCCGCGGAAGGCGAGGATCTTGGAGATACGGCCAGTTTCAAGCAGCTTGCCATCCTGGCCGAGAACCTTGACGGCCTGGTTCGGCTTGACGGAGCCGGAATAAACGCGGCCGGTGATGATGCGGCCAAGGAAGGGGTTGGCTTCGAGAATCGTGCCGATCATGCGGAACGGGCCTTCGGCAACCGTCGGCTCCGGTACGTGCTGCAGCACGAGGTCGAGAAGCGGCGCCATGCCCTGGTCCTTCGGACCTTCCGGGTTGACGTTCATCCAGCCGTCGCGGCCCGAACCGTAGAGGATCGGGAAGTCGAGCTGCTCGTCGGAGGCGTCGAGGTTGGCAAAGAGGTCGAAGACTTCGTTGATGACTTCTTCGTGGCGACCGTCCGGACGGTCGATCTTGTTGATCGCGACGATCGGCTTCAGGCCGACCTTCAGCGCCTTGCCGACGACGAACTTCGTCTGCGGCATCGGACCTTCGGAAGCGTCGACGAGAACGATGGCACCGTCCACCATCGACAGGATGCGCTCGACTTCACCGCCGAAGTCGGCGTGGCCGGGGGTGTCAACGATGTTGATGCGCACGCCCTTCCACTCGACCGAGGTCGCCTTAGCGAGAATGGTGATGCCGCGCTCTTTTTCGATGTCGTTGGAGTCCATGACGCGTTCGGCAACGCGCTGGTTTTCGCGGAACGAGCCCGACTGCTTCAGGAGCTCGTCAACAAGGGTCGTTTTCCCATGGTCAACGTGCGCGATAATCGCGATGTTACGAATGCTCATTTTTCGTCTCGGAGGTTCAGGGCAAGCCCCGATGGGCCACGCCGCTTTTTCAATGGTCGCGCTCATACAGGTTTTTTTGCGATTGCGAAAGGGGGCGCGCGCATCAGTGCCGCGGTCAAATGCCGGTAGGCCATGGGTTTGCAACCGCCAGGGGTCTCGCGTGAGGGGTTTGGAAAGCTGTTAGCCGCGACCAGATTCGTCATGCAATCGCGGCCGGATCGAGCGTCACGCGCCAGAGTTCCTGGTCCTGCCTGTCCATCAGCCGCACGGTCATCTGCTGCGTCTGACCGTTGATATCGACGATGCCGAAGAACTGCAGACCCGCCGATGGCGGCAGGTTACTGTCGATGCCGCCGCCCGACGCCTTGATGAAGCGGACCTCCGGCCCGAAGGTCATGTCGAGTTCCTTCGGCCCATAGGTGCCGGAATGAAGCGGCCCCGACACGAGCTCCCAGAAAGGCGTGAATTCCTTGAAGGCGGCACGCGTGGGATCGTAGTGATGCGCGGCGGTATAATGTACGTCCGCCGTCAGCCAGACGAGGTTGTCGATGCCGTTGTCGCGGATGAAGCGCAGGAGATCGGCAAACTCCGGCTCGCGCCCCGAAGGTAGGCCGTTGTCGCCATTGGCGATGGCGTCGGAGCCGCGCTTATTCGTGTAGTCGTCCCAGACGACGAGCCCGATCGGCATGTCGCAGGCAATCACCTTCCAGACCGAGCGCGAAGCGGCAAGCTCGCGCTTCAGCCAATCCGCCTGCCGCGAGCCGAACAGCGCGCCGCCGCCGTCTTCGCCCTGGTTGGCGCCGCGATAGGAGCGCAGGTCGACGAAGAACACATCTAGCAGCGGCCCATAGCCGACCTTGCGGAAGATGCGGCCGGGCTGCGTCGCGACGTTGCGTATCGGCGTCATCTCGTGGAACGCGCGGGCTGCCCGTTCCGCGTAGACGGCGACGTCCTTTTCCGGATAGCGGGCATCGTCGCGAAGGTCGGTCGAAGCCGACCAGTTGTTCAAGACCTCATGATCGTCCCATTGATAAAAGGTGGGACAGACGGCATTCAGCTGCCGCACATGATCGTCGAGCAGATTGTATTTCCATTGCCCGCGATATTCCTCGAGCGTTCGCGCCACGTCACGCTTTTCATGGGTCACCACCCGGTTCTTCCAGACGCCGCCGTCGCGCAGCTGGATCTCGTCAGGAATAGGATTGTCGGCATAGATCGTATCGCCGGAATGGATGAAAAAATCCGGCTCATGCAGCCGCATGGTCGAATAGGTCTTCATGCCGACATCATCGATTCCCCAGCCCTGGCCGGCGGTATCGCCGGACCAGACGAAGCGGACCGAGCGCTTGCGCAAGGGTGCTGTGCGAAACCGGCCGGTGACCGGTTCGGAGACCCGGTTGACATCATAAAGATCGGTGGCGGTGAACCGGTAGAAGATGTCCTGGTCCGGCAGCAATCCGTCGAGCGAACACTTGATCGCACAATCCGTCTGCGGCGTCGCTGTGAGATCGGCAAGGCGAACCGGATTGGAGAAGCTCTCGGTGGTCGAATACTCGACCGACACCTTCGACGGTCGATCCACCCGCGTCCAGATCATGCCGGAGGACGTATCGACATCGCCCGATTGCACGCCATGTATGAACTCCGGCCGGCCGTAGCCTCTCGCATAGAAGGGTGTCGCAAGACCGGACGAGGCCACGAAGCCCGCGGCACCGGCGGAAAGCAGGAAAGAACGCCGGGAAAGCGTCTTGAGGATATCGGCCAAACGGACCTCCGAATCGGCAGCGCGACCGCGCGTGCCGGACCTTTGGGCATCCGGATGTCAGCGACGTAACAGAGCCATGAAACTATTTGAACAGTTTGGCGACAGTTCGGTGAAGGCCGAGGCCCGCTGGCCCCCAATCCTCACCGTGGAATTCGGCGGCAATGCTGCTATCTAAGGTCATGTTCGTTCGCCCCGCGAATCCGGCCAACAACTTCAGTCTCATGCCGCCCTGGCGGCGACAAATCCGACAGGTCATCCTCGTGCCCCATTCGACCAACACTCCCGCCCGCGACCGCCTGGAACAGATCTTGAGCCGGCTCAACGATCGTCGGCACGAAGAAAAGGCCTTCGTGCGCCTCTATGCCGACAGCGCCCGTGCCGAGGCTGACACCTCCGACCGGCGCCAAAAGACCGGCGCCAGCCTTGGACCACTCGACGGCAAGATCGTCTCGATCAAGGACCTTTTCGATGTCGCGGGCGAACCGACGCTTGCCGGTTCCATCATCCGCCGCGACGCGCCGCCGGCCACGTCAGACGCGTTGGCCGTACAGCGACTGCGCGCCGCCGGCGCTGTCATCATCGGCAAGACGCATATGACCGAATTCGCTTTCACCGCAGTCGGTCTCAATCCGCATTACCCGGCGCCAGGCAACGCGACCGACGAAAACCTGATCCCCGGTGGCTCGTCCTCCGGCGCCGGGGTTTCCGCGGCCGAAGGCACCTGCGACATCGCCATCGGCTCCGATACCGGCGGCTCCATACGCATCCCGGCAGCGCTGAACGGCATCGTCGGCTTCAAACCGACGGCCAGCCGCGTTCCGCTCGATGGTTCCTTTCCGCTGTCGCCGAGCCTCGATTCGCTCGGGCCGCTCGCCCGAACCGTTGCCGATTGCGCGATAACAGACGCCGTGATGGCCGGTGAGCAGCCGATACCGCCTGTCGCCCGCCCGATTGCAGGACTTCGCATCGGTATTCCCCGGGGAAGGCTGCTCGAAGAGCTCTCGCCCGAAATCGCCAATGCCTTTGCCGCAAGCCTCGACCGGCTGGCCAAAGCGGGCGCCGAGATCGTCGACTGTACACTCGATGACTTGATTGAGCGGCTTGCCGAAGCAACGCGAATCGGCTCGATCGCCGGCCTGGAAGCAAGCCGCATCCATGCCGGCTGGCTAAATGACGATGGTGCTCCCGTCGATGACAGGGTCAAGCTCCCGCTTCGCCGCCGCCTCACCGTACCGGATGCAGCCATCTCGGCCCTGTTGGAAACTCGGCGCGCACTCGCCGCCGCCATGGACGAGCGGCTTTCGCCCTTCGATCTCATCGCACTGCCGACGACACCGATCGCCGCCGTGCCGATCGCCAGCGTCGAAACGGACGTGGCGGAATACAACCGCGTCGAGGGACTGCTCCTGCGCAATTGCCAGGTTGCCAACCAGTTCGATCTCAACGCCATCACCCTGCCGATGCCGGGTCTCGTGCGGCCGGCCGGACTGATGCTGATGGGAAGGAATGGAACGGACGCGGCCGTGCTGACGACGGCGCTTTCGGTGGAAGCACTGCTGCGGGAAATTTAAGGTAGCAACCGACCTCCGACGCGGAGGATCCATGCGAGCCGGGTGTCAGTCTCGGCAAGCATTTCCTCTGGTGACGCCGGCCAAGCTCAGTACGCTGGCGGCCGGCACTGTCTCTCAGTGCATCGTCTCGCCGGAAATCTCGTCGCGGAGAATACGGAAGGCGTCTTCAAGCGCTGCGACCAGAGCGTCGGTCAGTTCGTCGCCGTCATTGTTCGCGAGATAGAGGGCGACCATCGAATCCGACGGGTCACGGTAATGTTCGATATCATTTGACATATCATTGTCCTTCATTCGCCGTGTCACATCCCGGCCATTGACGTGACGATAGGCAAAGGGACTTGCGTAAAGCTGGACGCATGAGTCCGAGGATAGGCCCGCGAACAAACACGCCCCCAGCAAATGCTTCTCATCGCTTCGATGCGGGTTCCTACCGAGAATGCCCCGGAAAGGATAGAGGATAGCCGCGCATTTCGCTCGCGCCCGAAGCCCGAGCGCGTTACAGCCGTGCGGACGGAACCGCAGGAAAGGACGATCTCCTTATTTTTGCCCGGCTCCAAAAATGAGGTTTTCAGTCGCTAAGACTGCCTGGACGAACGATGCGGGAACGAGCATGTCGAAGAAAACCAAGCGCGACGAATCAGGTGATATGCAACGCCTGAAACTCGATTTCCCTGAAATCCATGCCGATCTGCTTTCCGGCCGCATTCCCTCATTGCGAAAGGCTCTCGTGGCCGCCGGCCTCAAGGATGAACGCACCCGGCTCGACAAACTCAAGAACTCCTGGTCCAAGGCAAGCCCCGCCGAGCGCGAAGCCTTCCTTATGTGGCTCGCCACCAAGGGGGCGGGCATTACCGCCGCGCAAACTGAAAGCGGTCCGGCGCACGCGGCTCATCCTGCGCCCGCCATTGCCAGCGGCCGCTACCTGCTTCCCGAGACGATTGGGAAGATCCGCGCGGTTATGAACCGGCGCCGGATGCGGCCGAACGACATCATGGCCGAGATGGGCTTTGCCCCCGACGACCTGTCGCTCACCCGTGCTTTGGCCAAGGGCGCCAGCCTGCGGCTATCAGTGATTGCAGCGTTGGAAACCTGGCTTCGGGAAAATGCAGAGGATTGAAATGCACGTTCTACCACGAAGCGTGACTTCCAGCACTGTCTCGCTGCTGCTTGGCGCCGACTTGAAAGAGACATTTATTTGCGGCTCGCGGCTGCCTGGCCCAACTCGTTCAGCCGCTCCTTACAAATCGTCTCGACGAGGCTGTGCAGATGTTCCGTTCGCTCGAGCAGCCAGCCAAGCGCCTCCTCGGTGATCTCGAAGTGCTTGGAGTAGCGTGCCTTGACGTAAGCCTCGTTGAGGATGTTGTACCAAGCGATTTGGCGATGCTGGTCACGCGGCCAGGCGTCGACAAGCCGCTGGTCACGATCCTCGGCGAGCCCGCGGAGAAATTTGATGTTGTGCGACGGTGGGCTGTGGTTGGTTAGGGTCAGAAGAAATGTCGAGTACGCTGCCTCGATGGCCTGATGCAATTGAAAGGCTGCTAGTCTGGAATTTCCTTTTTCGATAAGAAATTTCGTCGTTTGGACAAAGTCCACTGCATCGGGAAACCGCCTCGCAAAATGCTCTTGTGCCACCCGCAGCGCCTCGGCAGGTGACAGCGGTTTTGGCTGCGCCAGCGGCTGGTCATCGATCTCGTAAAGCACGATGCCCTCGCGCAGGATGTCGACGAAGAAGTACTGCCCCTCGGTGAGGAACGTGTTGACCTCCCGGCGGCCATGGACAATCAGCCCGATCGGCGTCGACACGCCCTTGTCCCACATCAGTCGATCGGTTGCCTTGTCCCAATATTCCGGTTGGGCCAGCTTACGCGTGTTGACGATGACGAGGATATCGTAGTCGGAGCGGTAGCCCTTCATCGTGTGTGGTTCGTCCACCCACGTGCCGCGGCAATACGAACCAAACAGAATGATCTTCAGGATCCGTCCGCGCTTCTTGAACGGCGCCGTTCCGCCTTCGAGCGCATCGGCAAATTCCTCGTGGATGATCTCGACGACGCGGGCAAGCTCGCGCTGCTTCTTTTCCGGCAGATGTTCGAGGCTCGTTTTCATATGCAACCGATAGGACAATGACGATTCGCCGTCTACCGCGGGGAGAAGATCCGCCTTCGATCCGTGTCACAGAGCGCGGTTTCTTGCCGCTCTGTCGGGTTTCGTTCGGGCGCCTTTCGTCCCTCGCCAGAAACCCCTCGCCGGTCGTGATTCGATGAGAGCCAATTGATTCCCTCGCACTCATCGTGAAAGACACTCGGCCATCATCCTTGATCAGTTCCGCAGCATGACGAGCGCTAACGTCGCAGTCGTGAGCATGGAAATTGGCGGAGAGGGTGGCTGCCTATATAGAGGACAAGGATGTGCAGCTACGTTTATTTTTCAATGTAAATTCAATCGCATAGTTTTTACTCTTGTTCAATACCGTTCATTGAGGTTCAGTGAAATGCGGCCCATCATGTTGGGTGAATTGTGGGGTAATCACGATGCCGAAGGCAATGGGCCAACATCGGGAGAAGGTACTGTCAGCGCTCAAGGTCAAGCAAGTGACCGAGCCGGGCAAGTACGGCGACGGCAACGGGTTGTACCTCATTGTCGATAAATCCGGGGCAAAAAAGGTGGATGCTGCGCACCCTCGTAAACGGCAAACGCACAGACATCGGCTTGGGGGGGCTGTCCTTGGTGTCGCTTGCCGAGGCGAGAGAGAAGGCGATGGAATACCGTAGACTGGCCCGCGCGGGTGGCGATCCGCTCGCCGCAAAAAAAGAGGCGAGGCGCGTTGTTCCAAGCTTCAAAGTTGCGGCGAAGACAGTCCACGAAGAACACAAGATGGCTTGGAAAAACCCCAAGCACGCCGACCAGTGGATCAACACGCTGAACCAGTATGCCGTGCCGCACATCGGCGACATGATGGTGGACCGCATCGATACGCCCGACATCCTCAGGGTCCTGTCACCCATCTGGTTAGCCAAGCCAGAAACGGCTCGACGTGTCAGGCAGCGGCTTAACACAGTCTTCGATTGGGCCAAAGCATCTGGCTATAGAACCGGCGACAATCCCGTCAAGGGGGTGACACGCGGGCTACCTAAGCAGCTAGAGCGCGGTGGCCACCACACCGCTATGGCATTTGCCGATGTTCCGGCTTTCATCAAAGCGATGCGGGGAACGAACAGCAGTTTGATCGCCAAGCTTGCCTTTGAATTTTTGATCCTGACCGCGACACGCACCAGCGAAGCCCTGCTGGCCAGAAAAGCGGAAATAGACGCAAAAGGTAACCTTTGGATTATTCCGGCAGACCGCATGAAGGGAAAGCGGGAGCACAGGGTGCCCATAACCGATCGGATTACCGAAATCCTCACAGAAGCAGCTAAGATATCCGGCGACAGCCCGTTCATCTTCCCGGGGCGCTCCGAAGATAAGCCTCTGTCCAACATGGTTTTCTTAAAGATCCTTGAGCGAATGGAGGTCCCGGTTACCGCGCACGGCTTCCGCTCGTCATTTCGCGATTGGGCTTCGGAGGCTACGAATTTCCCCCGCGAGATCGCTGAAATGGCGCTGGCACATGCTATCGAGAACAAAGTGGAAGCGGCGTATCGTCGGGGCGACCTGCTCCAAAAGCGACGAGAAATGATGACTAGCTGGGAGAAGTTTTGCTTTGGCAGGAAAAAACACGACGAAATCCGAGAAGAGTGACTACCTCGATCCATTTCCAGTTCCGCCCTATGGGGGGCTCGGCTTTGGTGACGAGGCGACAAATGCAATCTTCGACAGCGCGTGGCCGACCGTAGAAAGACACCTCATTGCCACACAGGCTTTCGCCCACGTTCTCTCTGATGCCACGGTCGACGCACTCAGGAATGAGCTCCGCGCGGTGAGCAATGAATATCTTGCCGGCAAATTAAGAGCAGAAACCTTTGCTGCATCTAGCCAGAAAAAAGCCGCGAGACAGATCATCAACCATGTCGATGCACTCGTTCCACAAATTGAAGAACTCTGGCGCGTAAATCTTCCGACGAGAAGTCGTCAAATCGCAACCCTTCGGCGCGAGACCTTACTGGAGCTATTGAAGGAACTGCGATGTGAATGCGCAGCCGTAGCGGGCAAGCGCGTGCAACCGGGCGCCATGGCTGCACATTACATTCGAGGCGGAGTAGTTGATTTTATAGCTAGCTATGAGAGCATCTTGGGCCTTGGATTTGAGCGCTCCAAAGTCGTAGGCAGTGGGAAACTAGGCACTCGGAAACTGGGCACCGGATCCAAAACCGTAGGCAGCGGAAAAAATAGCGAATTTATAGCCACCGGTCCGCGCCTCCTGCAGATATTCTTTCAGGCCATCGACCCGAAACTACCTCTGAGCAAGCTCGCGAGCATTATCCAGACTCTGCCAGAAAAGTAATTAGCCAGCTACTTAAGCCGTCATTTCGGACAAGGAACAGCGTGCGTTGCAGATCCAATGCGTGCAGCATGCTCCCGTTCGCTCCGAAAGTGAGGTGCAAGTTGAGCAACAAACTACCGGAAACAGGCTTCGTTCGCCTGAAATCCATCATTGGGCCGACTGGACCGATACCCATCAGCAAATCTAGCTGGTGGAAAGGCATCCGAGAGGGACGGTTTCCGCCTCCTCAGAAACTAGGCCCTAGAACGAGCGTGTGGCCCGTCGAATCCATCCGAGATTTGATCGAAAAACACACCGTAAAATAAGAATGTAGACAATCGCCGCGGGCGGAATGCCCGCGGCTCCCCCAACAAACTCGCTCGTTTCATGCGGAGCTTCGCCTTCGATCGCCTCTCCATGCGCGAGTGATAGGCAGGAACCCAATGGAAAAGAAGAACGCAAATACATCAACGCCAAAAGTACCCGACATCACACAAAACGAAACATATAGGGGGGCTGCATACTGGCTTAAGAAGGGTGCGGCCATCGTACCGCTGGAACCGCGTTCAAAAAGGCCCTTCAATGGCTATAGCTCGCGGAAATACATCAAGAAGAAAAAGGAGCTGAAGAAATTTTTCCGCGAATATCCTGATGCGAACTACGGCATAGCAACAGGATCCGCCTCAGGGATCATCGTCCTCGACGTCGACGGGAAGGAAGGCCGCCACTCGCTGAAGGAGCTGAAGAAGGCGAAGGAGGGATTTTCGCCGACGGTTACCGTAGAGACAGGGCGTGGCAGACATTACTATTTCAAGGGAGACGACTGGTTCCGCAACTCAGCGAGCAAGCTCGGCGACGGTCTGGATGTCCGCGGAGATGGCGGCTACGTAGTCGGCCCCGGAAGTGTGCATGAAAACGGGACGCGGTATAAGTATCGTGATGGTTACAGTCCTGAAAAGGTATCCGTAGCAGACTCCTCATGGCTTCGTGAACGTGTCGCGTCAGTGGTCCACCTCAAAGCGACCTCAGTTTCTACCCATGTCGAAGAGGGCGGCCGTAACAACGCCTTGATCAGTTATCTCGGCGGATTGGTGCGCAAGGGCATTGTCGAAGATGACCTTCTAGCCTTAGCGCGCAACTTTAATGCGTCTTTCCCAAGCCCACTGGATGACGATGAGGTCGTGAAAACCGTCAACAGTGCGCTGACCTATTCTCCCGTGGACCGAGATGCTGATCCAGGCGAAGCATACGCTGATGCGGTCCTGCAATCGTATTTTGATGGTGGCAACCACCTCATGCGTTTGGATGATGGCCTGTTTTGGAGCTATGACGGGAAAAAGTGGATCATTGAAAACGTCGACAGCCTTAAGCAGAAGACGTTGAAGGTGGTCCAGCAAAACCCTCAGCGTCCGGGGATGGCGACAACTACCGTGATTAATCAGGTAGTCGACATCCTAAAGGCGAAGGTCATGCGCGATGGTGATCCTTTGCGATTTACCGAACCTCCGGCCGCCGCATTGAATCTTCGTAATGGCGAACTATGGCTTGCCTCAGACGGAGCGACGAAACTAAGCGCGCACAATGCCGAATCTTATCTCCGTCATTTTCTGGATATCGAATATGATCCCAACGCGACTTGTCCGCTTTTCGATCAGGCGATGAAGCAGATTTTCCCCGGGGAGCACGCCGAGATCATTCCCTACATGCACGAGCTGATCGGCTACATACTACAGCCTGAACGACCTATTGCCCTGATTTTGATCTGGAAAGGTGTCGGTAGCAACGGCAAGTCCGCGTTGGCTGGCTTGCTGGCCGACCTTCTGGGACGCCATGCAGTTGCGGCGATGCGTGTACGGGATCTGACAAGAAACCAGTTTTCAGTGAACAGCTTGTTTGGGCGCATGCTGTTTCTCGACGACGACGTTCAGACCGGCACCCGCCTTCCAGACGGCGACTTAAAGCGTATCAGCGAGAAAAAGATCCTGACTGCCGAGCGCAAATTCAGCGGTCACTACTCGTTCGAGAATCGCGCGGTGCCGTTGATGCTCTGTAACAATCCTCCCTCCATTACAGACCTTAGTCACGGATTGCAGCGACGACTTCATGTCGTGCCCTTCACTCGTCAGTTCCAAAAGAAGGAAATCGACAGCACGTTGTTTAACCGCATCAAAGCCCAGGAACTTCCTGGCGTTCTAAATCACGCGTTGCAAGGATATCAGCGGGTAGTCCGGCGAGGTTGGAGGTTCAAAATTCCTGATGCGGTGAGGGCAACCTCTGAGCGGTTCTTGCAGGAGGCGAATCCCGTTCCGGCTTTCATAGATGAAGAGTGCATTAAAGGGACAGGCAACTGCCTCGTGGCAGATCTCTACGCCCGCTATGGAAACTGGTGTCAGCAGCAGGGAATTACCATGGCGCAGCAACGCTCAAGCTTCGAGCGAAACGTCACCTCACTTGGCTACAAGGCTGTGAAGCGAAACAAGGGGATGACGTTTCTCAACCTTAGCATCCGCTACCTCTAGCCATTGGTGTCGTGGTGGTCGTGGTGACGAAAGTGCTGGAAATTCCTAACCCAGTGCAAGGTATATCGGGGTATAAAATACCCTAGTTTAACAGCCCGTCACTTTCGTCACCACGACCACTGCCACACCAGCATATCGGAAGCATAAAACGCTAACTAATTGACAAGATTGATATTTCTTGTATACTACTATCGCTTTCATCATCAACGATGCAGTGAAACAGAGCTGCTCAGCACAGGTGAAAGCTGATCAACATGAGCGCCAATTCGGCGCTCTTTTGCGTTTTCAGGAGCTACGCGATGGACACGCCTTCAACCTCGCCCTCAATGCCGCGTTCGACGATCACACTGCCACGCGTTTCGATCTTGGGCACAGCCCCCGCACCAACACCTGGCAGCAACTCCAAGACCAATGCCGCTGCTGCTGCGCAGGGGCCCGACGCTAAGTGGATCATGGTTGGTTTGGACGATCAGGGCAAACCGCATGCGTCGTGGTTCGCGGAAGTCGATGGCGATGCCGCTGCGGTTGCCGCCGACCTAATGGACATGGCGCTGATCGGCGTCAGCAACGACGAGCTGACTGCGGTCGCCAAGAACCTGCCGCGGGGAAAGCTGTTCGACAGTGGCAAGGCGTTCGTGCCTTTCGTAAAGCGAACGACCTACGACCAACTTGCGACGTATCTCGACGACGACTACCTCGCGGCAACAGCAGCCCGTGTGGAAGCTGCAGCAGCAGTAGCCAGCGCCGCAGCTGAGGACTATGCGAAAGCAAGCAAAGGGGAAGTGCCAGCTCGGCAACCGGAGGACTGGTCGAAGCTTTTGGTTGGCGACCTCGTGCTTGCCCGTGAGACGGCCGAGGAGGGTTGGTTTGAGGCCATCGTCGTCGAGGCCACCGACGACCGTTTTCGCCTTCGCTGGCAAGACTGGCCGGAGCTGCCGACCTTCACCCGCGTTGTCACCGAGATCGCCCTGCTGCACCCTCAGTATGTCAGGGCGTAGGGCGATCATCATGACGGTTATCATATTGCCGATACCTCATACGAGCGGCGTTGGGAACCAAAGCGGGTCCAACGTCGCCACCCCATCGTCAACGAGAGAGTGCCGCATTCGCGATCTCAACGACGAGCTGCGACGGACCTTCAGTAGCGGCCGTGTCATGCTCACCAGCGGCGTGCAAGCTCTCGAAGAAGGCCAGCGAGCCGAGCTGCTGTATGCGGTCCAGCAGTTCGACGAGTTTACCTCCGCCAACGACCCCTATGGGGAGCACGACTTCGGGCGTGTCGTGGTTGATGGTCAAGGCTATTTCTTCAAGGTCGACTACTACGACGCCGATCTGCAGTATCGGTCGCCTGACCCTGCCGATGTCACCGTGACGACTCGCGTCCTAACGATCATGCGGGAGGACGAATATTGAGCCTGCCATTCAACGATATGTTTTCGCTCGAAAGCCGCGCCTCGTTCGCGGCTTCTTTTTTGTTAGGCCCTGCCCGGCTTTCTTCCTGCCCGCATGGGCGCGGGGCGGGGTTCGTCAGGCCCGGCTTCTTGAAAGAAAACGCCTACCTTCACGTTCAAGGCACGCGACAGCGCCTCCAACACGGAAATGGTCACGTTCTCTTCGCCCCGTTCGATACGGCCGACATAGGAGCGGTCGATCGCTGCCTCAAGCGCAAGCCGTTCCTGCGACAGGCCGCGCTCGACGCGCAGTTTTCGGAGGTTCCAGCCGATGAGTTCGCGAGCATCCATAGCCGTGCAAAAGGCCACAACGCATGCTTGACAATCGACGGACTGATAGTCCCATATTTCGCGCAACGGACAGTTGTCGTCCGAGCAAAAGAAGAAGCTGGCCGTTGCTCGGCACCCGCTCTCTACCAATTGAACGGAATGCCGAGCGACGGAGTCGGGGCACATGAAAATCGCAATTGGAATTATTTCAATCTTCTTGGGGCTGCTGGTGCTGCTGCAGTCGTGCACAGTCGGCACCGCGTCGCATATGCTGGGAGACAAGGCGACGAGCGATGCGGGCTCAGTCGGTATTCTGGTCGGCCTGCTTTACTTTTTCGGAGGCGCATTCGCGTTCGGACTGCCTGCCGTCGCCATGGTCATATTGGCGCTCGCCGGCCTGCTCGGTTTCGCAGCGGCCAGCGGCGGCAGCTTCGCCGACATGACAGTATGGGCGGTGATTGCACTTATCCTGGCAGCAGGCGCGTTTTTCAGCTGGCGCAACGCCCGCAAGGCGAAGGAGGCGCAAAGCAATGCATAGGGCGGCAATCCGATTTGTGATGGGGCTGGCGATACTCGCAGCCCCAGCCTCGTCGAGGGCCGAGGAAACATCGTATTTTGCGGGCGACGTCTGGAGCGTGACGCAACACCTCCCTGCTAGTGAAGATGTCGAGGATGGGGCGAAGCCGCAGTGCCTGTTTGGCACGCGGGCTTGGCCGCAGAGGGGGTTAAACTTCGTCTATGTGCTGACCAGCCATGATTACATCGAGCCTTGGCTGCAGGTCTATTCGGAGAATTGGGAACTGCCGGTCGGCGAGAAGACAACGGTCGATCTGGTAACCGTCGGAGGTACTTTAGGGTTCGAACTTAGTGCGGGCAGCGTCAATTATCTGACCGGCTCGATCGATCCGAAGATTATCGGTGAGAAGAACAACTTCGCCCTCAATGTCGCGTTGGGCTACATGCTCGACTCACGGCGCGCAGGAATTACCATGCGCATCAAGTTTGCCGGCAGCGAACCCGAGTGGTTTATCCCGCCGATGAGTCGGCTGGAAACCTACGAGGTCAAGTCCGCGCTCGACAAATGCATCGCCAGCCTTCGAAGCAAAGCATCGGATTTTTATTCACGAGATGGGGGGAAACGCGAAGGCAAGACATCACCGTTCAATCAATCAGGCGCCTCGGATTTGACGCCCGCGCCAGACGCCTCCGACGAAAGCTCGGCAGCGTCAGCTTCTGCTCCGGTGCAAGCGTGGACGGAATGGCGCTTCGAGAGGGTGGAGGAAGAGGGATCAAATGTCTGTTTCGCCGAAACGGAGGTCGGTGACGTAAAGGTCGGCTTCATGGCTCGTCCCGGCGCGGACGTTGATGGCTTCGTAGCAGGAACGTTTAGTGGTCAAACAACCACGACGTGGACGGTCGATAACAAGGCACCTCATATTCTCGATGGAGATGAGGACGCCTATTTCGGCTGGCACAGCTTCAAAGAGGTGTCGGAGGCGCTTGTCGCTGATGTTGCTGCCGGCAATGAATTAAGGATCGCCAAGCTGGGTGAAGAACGCCTCGTTGTCCCGCTAGAGGGGGCGCAGCAGGCGCTCTTGTCATTCGCCGAGTGTGTCGGCAAGCCAAAGCCCGCTTCCGACGCTGAAAGCTCGCAAATCGACCCGCAGCCGGCTAACAAACGCGACAGGTTGTGCCTGCTTGAGGTCAAGGGCGAGAAGGTTATTGACGGACCGTGCACATGGGAACCCTACGGCACAAGCGGACCCGCCTTTCAGATGGGCGCGAACGGTTACTTCGTACTTCTGAAGATGGAAGACGCCGACAACGCAGTCGGTTACTGGAATGAAACCGCAAATTCCGTGCACGCCCACGCGGAGCTCGGAAAGCTCAACAGGAGCGGTGATTGCTGGGTTAACGCGAACGTTCGAATGTGTCCTCGAAGATGATTACCGGCTCGTCAGGGCCTGTTGAAGCGGGCCAGACTAGCGGCTGGGTATTGACGCCATATCCGCTACGACATCCGCTGACCGACAAGCGCGTTGCGCCACACCTTAACTCGTTTGACGCTCCCATCTGGATTGCGCTTGATCGAATGCGCGTGCCGGTCCGGAAAATGGTTGCGCTGCAAATCTCGGATAATTTGCCGCGTATTCCGATGAGGTGCTACAATATCGATGAACCAAAGATGGGGCCCGGAATGCCAGCAGTTCGGAGGTGGGTTGCGCCCGTCTGCAAGCATCGCTTCATGACATGCATCATCGACAAGTGCCCATGTCACAAAAGCGTCTGGCTCTCCCCTGTCATTGATATAGATCTTGAATTGACTAACAGTCAAAGGGGGAACGAGGTATAGACCGGCCTCGCCAAGCGTCATGTCAACATAACCAGAATCCATGGCTATACATGCCATCACGCCGAATGCCTCAAATGTATTCGCGGGCCAGTACGTCTTCGGTGCGTTCTCCACCTATCGTTCTCCAAAACTATCTTGCAATGCCTTTAGGATGGGCTCGAAAAAGTAGCTAATCACCCGGCGTTCACCCGTGATCACATCGACTGTAGCGGTCATGCCGGGCGAGAATGTAGCGATTCGATCTCCAAGCTGAATGCCATCTTGGTCAAGCCGCAAGCGAACTGCATAGACCCATTGTGCTGCCGAAGGCTGTTGGCGGGCATCAGCGCCGACGCTTGACACGGTTCCCTTGACGATCCCGAAACGCTCTGCTGGAAAGGCATCAAACTTCACGAATGCCCGTTGGCCTTCTTTAAGAAATCCAATATCCCGATTATCGAAGAACGCTTCGAGTTCAATCTTGCCGTCTGTCGGGACCACCGCCATTAAGGTGGCGCCAGCTTCAGCAAAGCCGCCGACCGTGTGCACCGACAAATTTTCTACCCTGCCGTCAATTGGGGCCTCGATTGACAGATCTGCCTGTCGACGTTCGGCGGCGCTAAGTTCGGCCTGCAAGGCTTTCAACGCGATTGATGCTGCACTGAATTGCTTTCGATAGGTGGAGCGCACTTCGGATATCGCGCTCTTGCGCTGTGCTGTCACCGTCTGTGCTTCGGCATCAAGCCCTGCCAGTTCGCGCTTGGCAATCAGAACCTCGTTCCTACCTGCATTGATGAGCCGTAACCGTTCAAGGTATTCCGAATTGCTAATTGTGCCCTGTTTCTTCAAGGTCTCCGAAGCAACAAAACGTTGGGAGAGAATGTCCCATTCGGTGATAGCTTTCTCAATCCGAGCGGCCTGCACCTCCTTCATTTGTTCAATGCGGAAGATTTGCGTATCGATTTGCGCAATCCGGTCGCCAAGCGCCGATAGGACCGCAACAGTGAGCGCTTCGGTATCTCCGGAGGCCGCCGCAACTTCTCGCCGCAAAACTGTCAGGCCACCATCAACAAAATCATGATCGGCAGGGTCGTTGCTATCTAGCGGTGACAGTATAGCCCGTGCGACGGCCCTATCTTGAGCCTGCCGGTCTATTTCTGCCTTGATACGATCGATGTCGCTTCTGACCGATGTTTCATCCAATACGACAAGCGGTTGTCCCTGCTTTACCGCTTCTCCTTCCGTGACATGAATGGCTGTAATCTTGCCGTCGGCCCGCGGTTGCACTGTTTGAACCCGTCTCGTCGGCACGAGTTTACCTTGACCTCGCGCGACGATCTCGGTCTTGGCGACATAGCTACCCGCGACTATTGCCCCGAACATGGAAACCAATAGCCACGCGGTGACCCGAATTGTCGGGGACAGCGGACGCGCGATGATGTTCAAATCCGTATTCATGCACCTGCCGACATCCGAGAAGCGGCGGAATCGATGGCGCTCAGAGCGACACAGTTCACACTTTTACCGAGTAAGTCAGGCCGGTGCGTAATGATGACAAGGGTTATGTCTCGTGCAAGGCGTTGCAACGTTTCTGCGATCCTCATCGTCGCCGCCGTGTCTAGAGCGCTTGTCGGCTCATCCAGAATGAGGAGACGCGGTTGGCTCAGAAGTGCCCGCGCCAATGCTATCCGCTGCCGTTGGCCGCCAGACAGGTAGCCCCCACGTTCGCCTACCTCACTGTCGAGGCCCTTAGGAAGCTGTGCTATTACTTCGTCGCTGGCGCTATCGATTAGAACTCGCGTAATTTCCTCGCTTGTCGCATCGTGCTTCGCGAGTAAAAGGTTCTCGCGTATTGATCCCGCAAACAGGGTCGGCTCTTGGGGTAGGTACGCGACTGCTCGCCTCACGCTGTGCGGATCATGTTCGGCCAGATCGAAGCCGTTGGCCAAAACGCATCCGCTATCCGGCACATAGAGACCACACATCAGTTTCGCCAAGGTCGATTTCCCACACCCCGACGCACCAACAATCAAGGTGGGAATGTCGGGTTTGATGTCCAGATTTATGCCGCGAATAATGGGTTGCTCAGGCGTATAGCCAAACGAAACATCCTTGAGCGTCAGGCGCAACTTCCCGTCGTCAGGTAAGCTAGGCCGCAGGGTCTCTGTCTCAGGCGCAGTGTTGAGGAAATCCCCAATCCTTAAGCGCGCAATCCGCAATCCCTGCCACTTCTCCCAGATCGAGGCGAGCGACATAACCGGTCCGGTGACATGGCCAGCAAGCAG
The DNA here is from genome assembly GCF_900103435.1 of Sinorhizobium sp. NFACC03. NCBI lineage: Bacteria > Pseudomonadati > Pseudomonadota > Alphaproteobacteria > Hyphomicrobiales > Rhizobiaceae > Sinorhizobium > Sinorhizobium sp. NFACC03. The sequence continues at coordinate 101,988 of NZ_FMXF01000006.1, read as the reverse complement.
GTGAAAAGCAACCAACTCGCCAAGCGTTATCTCGTTGCGGAATACCAATTGAGAACCGAGAAAGATCATGAGAATCGTTGGAGCGCTACCAAGAATTTGCCCAACAAATCCGCTGCAAATATCAATTTTGGTAACACGCCAAGATGCGCCGAGACTGCTGACAATGGTTTCTTGAAAACGTGCGACCTGCCGTTCCTCACAGGCTAGAGCCTTAATGGTTGCAATGTTCCCGAAGGCCTCGACAAGACGTGACTGATGGCGGGCATTTGCCAGAAACGACTCCTGCATTCGACGTCGCAGGAACGGGCCAATCAATCCAAAGAATATGATCTGCAGCGGCAGCGTGACCAATACGACCATCGTCAAGAATGGGCTGATCGCCAGAAGCGCGCCCAAATAGACGATCGCAAACAATAAATCGAGCAGCGCACCAGATACAGTCCCGGTCAGAAACCCCCTTACGGTATCTGTTTCGCCGAGGCGGGCGAGTGTCTCGCCAGCAGGCCATCGTTGTAGGAAAGGCAATGGTAAATTAAGTACATGCCGAAACAAGCGTTCGGCCAACTCGGCCACCAGCCGGTTTGCCATGTGATTGCCGAGATATGCGGCAAGCACACCGAGCACAGCCGAAAAGACAGTCGTCATTATCAATACGACGGCTATGAGTGTAAGCGTGGCCTCCCTCTGGAAGGGCAACACCCTATCGATGATAGTTTGAAAAACGAACGGCTCGACAAGCCCCAAGAGACGCAACACGATGGCGATAACCATCGTTTCCGCTATGAGTGGCGTGTACCTGAGCGTCGATTTGGTGAACCAAGAGAGTGCAACCGGTCGCGACGCGTCAACCGGCGGTGAGGCGTCCAACGATGTAACCATCGCCAGTTCACGCCTCCAAAGCAGGCACGAACCGGCGTTCGATTTTTAGCATCAGGAACAGGATAATCGCTATTATGGTTGTGGCTACCCAAGCCGAGGTTACCAATGGCAAAAATCTTGTCTCATCTCCAATATATATATCTCCATAAATATTGTATGCCGAATGCAGTATCGTGCAGACAAGGATGGCGAAAAATGAATTTCTGGAGTACAAATAGTAAATGCTAGTGTATAAATGAATTATGCTAGTCGATATCCCGATGATCGAAGCTCCTAAATAAACCCCGATTATTTCATCTCTTGTTCCAGTCACGTTTTGCGTCAGAGCGCCGACCTTCAGCATGGCCTCAAAAAGGAAAAACCAAACCAAAGAAGGAATAATCAAGCGCCGCATGGCAACGGCGATTTTCACGCCCGCCAGTTTAAGTATCTCTTCTACAAGCGCCCAAATCACGAAGTACGCAATCGCAGCCATTATCCGGCGAACCCTATGTGCAAAAAAGGGGGAGTCGCCTTGAGACGACTCCCGTTCCAGGGGTTAATGGCGCCCGTGGTCAAACTCTCTATCTTGCCTCGTGCCGCTGTAGAAACCGCCTCGGAAAGGGTAATCGGCCTCACTCCTGGACTGCGTCCGATCATTGGAGCCGGTAGTGAAGTTACTCTTAAAGGCTTTCCATCCTAGTGCCATCCAAGACTGTCCTGGGGGCATGCTGTAGTTGTTATTCTTCATTTTATCCATGATGGTGCCGCCATCGATGCCCGTGCCAAAGCCGTTCGAATAGCTGCTATTATTCCGGCTGCCTGACCCGCTATCTCTCCACGTTTCGATTTACCCATTGGCGCATGGCATCGTGTTGGCCGCTACCGCAATCTATGCTAGAGGCCGTCCATGTTGCATGTCAATGTTGCATGAAGCGAAAAATGCGCGTTTTGGATAACAGTTTCAGCTGTCAGCTACCCAAGATTGTCTTGGTGTAAAGCGAGCGCTGAAACAACGCTGCGAGCAAGCCCCTGTCGCCTCAAGGTATCACCACATGTGTCGCATCGGGCGTTACGCCGCTTAGCGTCACATCAGTCTTGACCCCGACTATTTGCGACAAGGTAGCCTCGACCCTAAAAGCTGAGGTGACAAATGGCGCGTATTGGCTATGCCCGTGTGAGCACGGTTGATCAGGATTTCGATATACAACAGCAGCGATTGAGGGCCGAGGGCTGTCAAATCATCCGCAGTGAAAAGGTCTCAGGCGCAAGTCGCGACGGCCGTACTGAACTTGCAACTATCATCGAATTCATGCGTGAGGGCGACGAGCTGGTCGTGACGCGGCTTGATCGACTGGGGCGGGATACGCGAGATGTTCTCAATATTGTTCACGAGTGCGAAGAACGAGGCGCCTACGTTACGATCCTTGACCCGCACGTTTCGACCCGCGGCGAGATAGGGCATGTCATTCTTACGGTTCTGGGAATGGTTGCTCAGATGGAACGACGGTTTATTAAAGAGCGACAACGGGAGGGAATTGCTCGCGCGAGAGCAGCCGGGGTTTATAAAGGAGGTCGGCCGCGCCTCGATTACCAACTCATGCAAAGACTTCACACCGAAGGCATGGGGCCATCCGCTATAGCCAAGGCGGTGGGCTGTTCGCGTATGCAGGTCTATCGCATATTAGCGAAGGTTGCGGCAGTCGCCACTGACCATGCGAGCTGAATGCAATTGGTGAGGTATGCCGGGGATCGCAACTGGCTGCGATCTGCCGACCTTTGCCCCGAAACCTGCCGGCTTAACCCTGTATCGCTCGGTTGTGGACGCATAACAACTCACTACGCCGCACGACCCGAGTAAATTAGGCGATCCAACTCAGCGGCGAGCTATCTTTCGGTGCCAACTGTTGTGATAGTCGATGAAAAGCTGGTCGACGAAATGGCCTCGGGCGATTCTCAAAGCGGCCGACTCGATGGGCCTCGCAAAATAGTCCAACTCGGCATGGTGGTTCGGGCAAACACACACGACGTTTTGTTCGGTGTCAGGACCGTTGTGTGGCTCCCCCAAAGGCCGCACATGGTGCGCTTCGACATAGCGCGTTCCGTCTGCGAGTTCGATCCCTTCCCCGCATATTTGGCATCGGTATCCGTGCAATTGCTTCACCCGCCGGGCGACAAGCGTGTCACGCAATATTCGGTATACTGTTGTCTCAACGCGAGTAGTCTTTGTGGCGTCGGCAGCCACCGGTGTCTTAGGCAGGGGTGGTGAGGTCGCAGACCGCTCGCGCGCGGGCAAATAGGGCCTCCAATCGAAGGACTTCGATCGCGCTACCTCGCTTTGCCACCAGTCGAAGTCCATAGCCGGTCGGCCGTAGACTTTGAAATAGCCTTCTCCGGGCATGCCGGTATCCTTGCGGATGACCAGACCAGTAATGGCCGGCAGGTTCGCCTCAAAAATGGCATTCGCTAGCTCAGCTAGGCCTTGGTACTCTAAATCTTGAGCAGTACCCGGCAATCCCAACGCCGAGTGGATCTCGCCATAGGTCTTGTAGGTGGACGGATCACCGGGACGGACGTTCGACAAGCTCGCGACAAGGTGCTCAAGCACAACCATAGCTTGCCGACTCAATGATAATCTGCGGCTCTCAGGCATCTCTCGCCTCGCTTGCTTCTCGACTGTGAACACGCCCCAAAGGATTGAGACCATCGCGCGCAACGTACTGCCGAGTTGCCGCTCATTTGTTCACTTAACGCCGCCGTCTCACGTCCGTGGAACGATGGCAAATTCGCCGGCGTTGGGCTCAGACAACGAATTCGGGAGTCCACCTATCGTCGACTACGGTGTCGATTACATACCCGTGTGTATCCGGTGCGCGTTCTATTCCGACGATGAAATACGAACCATAATGTGGGGCGAAGCGTGGGTTACTCGCCCAGAGCGCGAAAAAACTAAACAATTTCAAATGGTTGCAAATGCAATTGGCGGAGAGGGTGGGATTCGAACCCACGGTACGGTTGCCCGTACGCCGCATTTCGAGTGCGGTGCTTTCGACCACTCAGCCACCTCTCCGCTTTGCTGGTCGGCGCTTGGTTAGCGCGGTCGGGTTCATAGCGGCAGATTCGGGTGCTGGCAAGTGCCTGTTTGAAGAATATGTAACGGCTCTGTTGCTTTCGCCTTGACACACACGCGCGATTCCTTGTAATCCGCGCAATGAAGTGGTGTGGCCTGGCCATTCCGCATCGGGTGTGATTTGCGCCCTTTCACCGGTGGATATCCTTTTGGGCATTCCACTCAACTGTCGACTGACAAAAAGACGGCCTTGTCCTCGGGCAGAGAGCCGGATCGAACATGAAAGGATAAAAAATGTTCGCAGTCATCAAGACCGGCGGTAAGCAGTACCGCGTGGCCGCCAACGACGTCCTCACCATCGAAAAGCTGGAAGGCGTTGCAGGCGACAAGATCGAATTCACCGAGATCCTGATGGTCGGCGTTGGCGCCGATGCAACCATCGGTGCTCCGTTTGTCGAAGGCGCCGTTGTCAGCGCTGAAGTTGTGGAACAGGGCCGCGCCAAGAAGGTCATCGCCTTCAAGAAGCGTCGCCGCCAGAACTCCAAGCGCTCGCGCGGTCACCGCCAGCACCAGACGACCGTCCGTATCCTGGACATCGCTGCTGCCGGTGGCAAGGCGAAGAAGGCTTCGAAGAAGACCGAAGCCGCCGCTGAAGCCGCTGCAAACTGAGTTCAGGGATCTAAGGTTTAAAGGAGAACACCAATGGCACACAAAAAAGCTGGCGGTTCGTCGCGTAACGGTCGCGATTCTGAGTCCAAGCGCCTTGGCGTGAAGAAGTTCGGCGGCGAAAACGTCGTTGCAGGCAACATCATCGTGCGCCAGCGCGGCACGAAGTGGCATCCGGGCGCCAATGTCGGCCTCGGTAAGGACCACACGATTTTTGCACTTACGGCCGGCAACGTGGACTTCCGTACGAAGGCCAATGGCCGCGTGTACGTGTCTGTAATGCCGAAAGCCGAAGCAGCGGAATAAGCCGGTAGCGCTCTAAAACAGCCGGCGTCTCATCGACCCGGCTGACGCACCTGATGGTTCCAAGCCAGACTTCAAAGGGGAGATGGGGCAATACCCAACTCCCCTTTTTCGTTTCTGGAGGAAACCATGCAAACCGAGTTGTTGAGGGAAGACCAATCCCGGTCTCCCGAGCAGAGGCTGCGGCCCCAACGGTCAAGGACCGATTGCCCGATATTGTTGTCACCCAGGCTCGTTCTGCGCGCGCCCCATGAAGACGATATCGACGCCCTTGCCCATCTTGCCAACAATGCCAATGTCGCGACCATGGTCTCGCGCATGCCGCACCCGTATACGACGGCCGATGCCGCCGACTTCGTGCGACGCGCGAAAGCCGGCACGATTGGCAAGTGCGTCTACGCGATTACCAAGGCGGACAATGGCGCATTTCTCGGTTGCTGCGGTATCGAGCCGCATCCCGACGGCAAGACGGCGGAACTTGGCTATTGGCTGGGCGAACCATACTGGAACCAGGGCTATGCCACCGAGGCGGCCCAGGTCCTGACCGACATGGCCTTCCGCACCCGCGATATCGACCAGATCGATGCGCGCTGCCGGGTCATGAACCTCGCATCCCGCCGGGTCATCCAGAAGTGCGGCTTCCAGTTCCAGGGAAGCGGCATGGTCGGCAGCCTGGCGCTCGGCGGCTCGATCGCTGTCGAATGGTACCGGCTCGACCGCAAGACCTGGGTCTCCTTGAGAAGCTGGGGAGGCATGCGATGAACGCGCTCGTTTCCGAACGCCAGCGGGTCGTCGCCCGCCCCGGTCCCGGGCCCTGCCCGGTCATCGAGACGAAGCGTCTTGTCCTGCGCCCGCACCGGCGAAATGACGCCGAGGCGATCGCCCAGTCGCTCGGCGATTTCCAGGTGGCGCGCATGCTTGCGCGCGTTCCGGCGCCCTACGACCTGCAGGACGCGCTCGACTGGCTGACGGCGCAGACCTCAGGCCTGACGCCCGACTGGACATTCGCCGTCACCACTGGCGACGACGTGCATATCGGTTGCGTCGGCATCGAGCTCCGCCATGGCCAATGGCATGTCGGCTACTGGCTGAACCGCTTCTACTGGGGCAAGGGTTTTGCCTCCGAGGCGGTCTATGCCGCGGTCGAGCGCTTCTTCCGCCGCATGCCGGAAACGATGCTGCATTCCGGCGTCTTTGCCGACAATCCGGGCTCGCTGAAGGTGCAGGAAAAGATCGGCTTTCAGATCACCGGCTGCACCCAGGTCTATGCGCTCGCCCGCAACGCCATGGTCGCGCATATCGAAACCCGGCTGACCGCTGCCGATCTGCACCGACCGCATTGAACGACATCCCCCGCGAAGCTCGCCTTTGCGGGGGATTTTTCATGAAAGCGTGAAGCCGACTGGCAGGTGATCGGAGCCCTTGGCGTCATATTCCGTCCAGGCGTCCGTCAACCGCGGAACGAGGCCGGCGCTTAAGAAACAATAGTCGAGGTGCATGCGTTTTTCGGGGTTTTCGGGATGAATCCAGCTATAGCTTTCCGGCGTCAGTCGACCGAGATGGGCAAGCACGTCGACCGGATTCTCAAGCCGCAGCGAACGGCCATAGTAGGCATCGCGCGCACCCACCATGGCACAATATTCCCGCGTCTCCGGCTCCATGTTGAAATCGCCCATGACGACGAAGTCCTCCGGATGCGGCGGCTCGGCAAGGCCGAAATCGACCGCCCCGGTGATCGCGCCACCTTCGAGCGGATAGCCGAGCAACCGGTCCTTCAGGTAGCGGATCTGGGCGATGCGCTCGGCGGGAAGCACATGATCGAGATGCACGGAATAGACCCGGAGCGGACCGCCGGGCGTCGCGATCAACGCTTCGGTCGCACCGCGCTGCAGGTTCATCGGGCTGATCGTGCGGGTGCGTGGCAGGGGGATCAGCCGCGTCGCAAGGATCGGCCAGCGCGACAGGATCATGTTGCCGAACTGGAAGCGGCGGCTGACGGCGCGGCCATCTTCGATCGTCGAGCCGACGTCGATATCGCAGGGCGCGTGAAAGGCCGCGAAATGACCCGGGAACAACTTTTCGAAGCGGGCGACGAGATCGACGTGATCGTTGCGATGAAAACCGCGCGTTACTTCCTGCAACGCAATGATGTCGGCGTCCCCGACCGAGGCCGCGATGCGTTCGGGGTCGAAGCGGCCGTCGAGACCGATACCGTATTGGATGTTGTAGCTGACGAACCGCACGATATTCTTTGACCTCCGAATAAACCGCCTATATCGATGGCGGCAAATTAAGACCGCGCACCTACACCGAACAGATGGCAGCCCAATGAAATTTCTCGACGAAACGAAAGTCTATATCCGCTCCGGCGACGGCGGCGCAGGCGCCGTCTCGTTCCGGCGCGAAAAGTTCATCGAGTTCGGCGGACCGGACGGCGGCGATGGCGGTCGCGGCGGCGATGTCTGGGTGGAGGCCGTCAACGGTCTCAACACCCTGATCGACTTCCGCTACCAGCAGCACTTCAAGGCCAAGACCGGCCAGCACGGCATGGGTCGCAACCGCACCGGCGCCGGCGGCGACGACGTGACGCTGAAGGTTCCGGTCGGCACCCAGATCTTCGAGGAAGACAACGAGACGCTGATCGTCGACATGGTGGCCGAAGGCCAGCGCTACCGGCTGGCCGCCGGCGGCAATGGCGGCTTCGGCAACGCCCGCTTCAAGTCGTCCACCAACCAGGCGCCGAACTGGGCCAATCCAGGCCTCGAAGGCGATGAGAAGACCCTCTGGCTGCGGCTGAAGCTGATCGCCGACGCCGGTCTGGTCGGCCTGCCGAATGCCGGCAAGTCGACCTTCCTCGCCGCCTGCACCCGTGCGCGTCCGAAGATCGCCAACTACCCGTTCACGACGCTCCATCCCAATCTCGGCGTCGCGACCATCGACGGCAACGAGTTCATCATCGCCGATATCCCGGGTCTGATCGAAGGCGCGCATGAGGGTGTGGGCATCGGCGACCGCTTCCTCGGCCATGTCGAGCGCACCCGCGTTCTGCTGCATCTGGTTTCCGCCCAGGAAGAAGATGTCGCCAAGGCCTATAAGACGGTGAAGTACGAGCTCGAAGCCTATGGCGGCGGCCTCGAGGATAAGCCGCAGATCGTCGCGCTGTCGCAGATCGACGTGCTCGACGAGGACGAATTGAAGGTGAAGGCCAAGGCGCTGGCAAAGGCCTGTGGCGAACAGCCCCTTCTGCTTTCCGCCGCAGTCGGCAAGGGCATGACCGAGGCGCTGAGGGCGCTGCGCAGCGTCATCGTCGCCGCCAAGGCCGGCGAAGGCTTCGGCGAGGAGAACCTGTAAGATGACCAAGACCCGCAAGCCGCTTTTGAAGTATCGCCGGGTCGTCATCAAGATCGGGTCGGCATTGCTGGTCGACCGCGCCACCGGGTTGAAAAAAGCCTGGCTCGACGCGATGTGCACCGATGTCGCCAATCTCAAGGCTAACGGCGTCGAAGTGCTGGTCGTCTCATCGGGCGCGATCGCGCTTGGCCGCGCGGTGCTCAACGTGCCGGCGGGCGCGCTCAAACTGGAAGAAAGCCAGGCGGCCGCCGCCGTCGGCCAGATCGCGCTGGCGCGCGCCTGGTCGGAGAGCCTCTCGACCGATGCGATCGTCGCTGGCCAGGTCCTGCTGACGCTCGGCGACACCGAGGAGCGCCGCCGTTATCTCAATGCCCGCGCCACCATCAACCAGCTGCTGAAGCTCGGTGCCGTGCCGATCATCAACGAGAACGACACGGTCGCAACGACCGAAATCCGCTATGGCGACAATGATCGCCTCGCCGCCCGCGTCGCCACCATGGTCGGCGCCGACCTCCTGGTGCTGCTCTCCGATATCGACGGGCTCTATACCGCCCCGCCGCATCTCGACCCGAATGCCCGCTTCCTCGAAACGATTGCCGAGATCACGCCGGAAATCGAGGCCATGGCCGGTGGTGCCGCGTCCGAGCTTTCGCGCGGCGGCATGCGCACCAAGATCGATGCCGGCAAGATCGCGACGACCGCCGGCTGCGCCATGATCATCGCCTCCGGCAAGCCCAACCATCCGCTTGCAGCAATCGAAGAAGGCGCCCGCTCCTCCTGGTTTGCCCCCTCGGGTTCACCGGTGACCGCGCGCAAGACCTGGATTGCCGGGCAATTGCTGCCCGCCGGAACGCTCAGCGTCGACGCCGGCGCCGAAGAGGCGCTGCGCTCTGGCAAGAGCCTGCTGCCGGCCGGCGTTCGCGACGTCACCGGCAGCTTCAGCCGCGGCGATACCATCGCTATTCTCGGCACATCGGGCCGCGAGATCGCCCGCGGTCTCGCCGGCTACGACGCCGACGAGGCGCGCCAGATCGCCGGCAAGAAGTCGGCCAAGATCGCTGCGATCCTCGGCTATGCCGGCCGCGCCGCCATGGTGCATCGCGACGATATGGTGATGACCGGAAAACGCGCCCAAGAAGAGGGCAGCCGGAAGGATGAGATCCATGCTTGACGAGGTGAAGAACAAGGACGACGTCGAGAGCGTCATGCTGGAAATCGGCCGCAGGGCCAAGGCCGCCAGCCGACCGCTTGCCGTCGCCGGCGCCGAGCGCAAGCATGCCGCCTTGATCGCCATGGCCGACGCGATCGTCGCGCGGATGGGCGAGATTCTGGCGGCCAATGCCATCGACCTGGAAAATGCCCGCGAGACCGGCGTCGCCAGCGCCTTCATCGACCGCCTGACGCTCACCGAAGGCCGCATCCGCGACATGGCGAACGGCATCCGCGCCATCGCCGAGATCAAGGACCCGGTCGGCGACGTGATTGCCGAATGGGACCGGCCGAACGGCCTGCATATCGAGCGCGTGCGCACCCCGCTCGGCGTCATCGGCGTGATCTATGAAAGCCGGCCCAACGTAACCGCCGATGCCGGCGCCCTGTGTTTGAAGGCCGGCAATGCCGTGATCCTGCGAGGCGGCTCCGACAGCTTCCATTCCTCAGGCGCCATCCACGCCTGCCTCGTCGAAGGCCTCAAGGCCGCCGGCCTGCCCGAGCATGCCATCCAGATAGTGCCGGTTGCCGACCGCGCCGCGGTCGGCGCCATGCTCTCGGGTCTCGCAGGCACGATCGACGTCATCGTGCCGCGTGGCGGCAAGAGCCTGGTTGCCCGCGTCCAGAATGAAGCGCGCGTGCCGGTCTTTGCTCATCTCGAAGGTCTCTGCCACATCTATGTCGACGCTTCGGCCGACCTTGCCATGGCGGAAAAGATCGTCGTCAACGCCAAGATGCGGCGTACCGGCATCTGTGGCGCGGCCGAAACGCTGCTGATCGACCGCAACGACGCCGAGCGGCTGGTCAAGCCACTGTTGAGCGCTCTACTTGCGACCGGCTGCGAAGTGCGTGTGTCGGATGAGCTCGCAGGCTCAGTCGACGGACTGAAGGCCGCGACCGACGAAGACTGGGCAACGGAATACCTCGACGCCATCATCTCGGTGAAGCTAGTGGACGGCATCTCGGGCGCCATCGAGCACATCGCCACCTGGTCGTCGGCCCATACGGAGGCCGTCATCGCCGAGGATGCTGCGGTGGTCGAGCGTTTCTTTGCGGAGATCGATTCCGCGATCCTCCTGCACAACGCCTCGACCCAGTTTGCCGATGGCGGTGAGTTCGGCATGGGCGGCGAGATCGGCATCGCGACGGGCAAGATGCACGCGCGCGGACCAGTCGGTGTCGAGCAACTGACCTCCTTCAAGTATCGGGTGCGTGGTGCTGGACAGGTCAGGCCCTGAAGTGACCGCGGGCAAGGTGAACGCCCGCTACCTGTGCATGCCCCATGTCGAGAGCGGCATGGTGGTCGGCCTCTTCGGCGGATCCTTCAATCCGCCGCACGAGGGCCATGTGCTGGTCGCCGACACGGCGATCCAGCGGTTGGGGCTCGACCAGCTCTGGTGGATGGTGACGCCCGGCAATCCGCTGAAAGACCACAACAACCTGGCGCCGCTCGCAGACCGCATCGCCATGAGCGAGAAGATCGCACCCAACCCGCGCATCAAGGTGACCGCCTTCGAACAGGCGCTCGGCCAAAGCTACACCGCTCGCACGCTGGAGACGGTGCGCGCCCGCAACCGCGATATCCACTTCGTCTGGATCATGGGCGCCGACAACCTGAAGAGCTTTCACCGCTGGCAGAACTGGCAGAAGATCGCCCGCACCTTCCCGATCGCCGTCATCGATCGGCCGGGCTCGACGCTCGCCTATCTCTCCTCGCGCATGGCCAGGACCTTCGACTATGCCCGCATCGACGAGGACGACGCCCGCCGTCTGGCCTATCACGCAGCCCCCGCCTGGACCTTCATCCATGGGCCTCGCTCATCGATGAGCTCGACCGCGCTTCGGGCGGTGAAGCCTACGTGAATTCCCATGATTCACTTCTCCTGTCTTGAAACCGCTACGGTTTGATGCCTACATTCACTAACGGTTCGATCTTTGTTCGAATCGATAGTGCCTGTTCTGTTCATGTGGAAAGGAAAGACCCTGACAACAGCACACGCCAAGGGATATGCGGTCTCCGCGTTCCCGCGCAGCACGGGATCTAGCGACGAAGCCGCTGTCCGTGCGCTTCAACTGGTCCTCGAAAGCCTAGAGGACTCGAAGGCAGAAGATATCGTCAGCATCAACATTGCCGGAAAATCGGCGCTGGGAGACTTCATGGTCGTTGTCTCCGGGCGATCGACGAGGCATGTGATGGCCATTGCCGATCACCTGACGACCGACCTGAAAGACGGGGGCTTTGGCAATGCCCGTGTCGAAGGTCTGGAAGGCGGTGACTGGGTGCTGATCGACACCGGCGATGTGATCGTTCACATCTTCCGGCCGGAGATCCGGGAGTTCTACAACATCGAGAGGATGTGGGCGGCTCCTGAGATCGAGGACGGCACCTTGCATTGAGACCGACCGGGTCGCCGCGCAGCTGAGTGCCGGACGAGCCGAGATGCGGTCATGCATGAATTTGAAGGGCTGGCGCCGCTCGCGGCGTTGTCAGCCGTAAGTTTGTTGCGACTGATCGTAACCTTTTGAGCTCGTTATCCGGACCAGGCGCGAACGACGCTGCAAGGCTCCATGGACGCGGCATAAGATTCTCCTTGAATCGATCCGATTTCAGGAACTATGCAGTGTGCGTTGCAGCGCAAGCGAGGACGGATAAGGTCATGCGTATCGGACTTTTCGCAGTCGGCCGCCTCAAGGCGGGGCCGGAAAAGGATCTCGCGGCCCGTTATCTCGATCGCTTTTCCAAGGCCGGTCCGGCGATCGGTCTGGAACTTTCCCGCGTCGTCGAAGTCAACGAAAGCCGTGCGTCGAATGCCGACACGCGCAAGCGGGAAGAAGCCTCCCAGCTTGAGAAGGCGCTTGCCGAAGGCAGCCTGCTCGTGCTTCTCGACGAACGTGGCAAGGCGCTCGATTCCGAAGGCTTTGCATCGCTCCTCGGTACGTTCCGCGACAGCGGCAAGCGCGACCTGATGATTGCGATCGGCGGCGCCGACGGCCTCGACCCGAGCCTTCACGCCCGCGCCGATGCGGTGCTCAACCTTGGAAAGATGACCTGGCCGCACCAGCTCGTGCGTATTCTGATCGCCGAGCAGCTTTACCGCGCCGTCACCATTCTCTCCGGCCACCCCTATCATCGGGTCTAGGCAACGTGGGCCGTTTTCCGCGGGATCCTTCACCCGGCAACACGCACCGATAACGAGAATATGCTTGGTCGTGCGCGACAAATCAGATTAGGTTTTTTCTTCATATTTTTCGGATGGACGCACGCAAACCGATGACGCGCCGAGGCAGGACCAGCGCTTTCAGCATGGGAAGAGACGACGCAGGACGGCTTGCCCGTAAAGCGGCGGCCTTTGCGCTCGCGCTGGCGATCGGCCTGCCGGCCGGCGCCCAGGAGGTCACGCCGCCCGGCGCCTCGATGGCCGGCCAGGAACAGGGGCCACCCGATCCTGCCGCCGACCTCACCCTTCGCCGCAACAGCACGCGCAGCGAACTCGACGCGCTGTCGAAGACCATCACGCTGTCGCAGGAACGCGCCAACGCGCTGACCGAGACCATCGCCGAGATCGACAAGACCAACGAGACGCTGCGCGCTGCGATCATCGATTCCGCCAAAAAACGCCAGGGCCTTGAGCAACAGATCGTCGACGGCGAAAAGAAACTGAGCGATCTGCGAACCAAGGAGGACGCCGTCCGAAAGTCCCTGCATTCGCGCCGCGGGGTACTTGCCGAAGTTCTCGCCGCGCTGCAGCGGATGGGACGCAACCCGCCGCCAGCGATCCTGGTGACGCCGGAGGATGCGCTGTCCTCGGTGCGAAGCGCCATTCTGCTCGGCGCCGTCGTACCCGGTCTTCGCAAGGAAACCGAAAACCTGGTGGCCGACCTCAAGGCATTGGCCGACATTCGCGCCGGCATCGACCGGCAGCGTGAAGAACTGACCGCGACGATGACGGCCAATGTCGAAGAAGAGCGCCGCATGTCCATGCTCGTCGCCGAAAAGGAGAAGCTGCGCCAGTCGAGCGCCAGCGAACTCGCCGCCGAGCAGCGCAAGGCGCAGGAACTTGCCGGCCAGGCCACCAATCTCCAGGGCCTGATCGGCTCGCTCGAAAACCAGATCGCCTCTGTCCGCGAGGCCGCAGAAGCAGCCCGCGCTCAGGAGCAGGAGCGCCTGCGCATGAGCGAGGCCGAGCGCGAAGCAGCACGCGAGTTGGCCCGCAATGCCGTGCCCGACAAAAACCGCATTGCGCCAGCATACGTGTTTTCGGAGCTGAGGAATAAGCTTGCCTATCCGGCCGCGGGATCGCTTTTGCGAAAGTTCGGTGATGCCGATGGCACGGGGCACTCCCTGCAAGGGATCATGCTGGAAACCAATCCCGGCGCGCTGGTGACTGCGCCGTCAGATGGCTGGATCGTCTATGCAGGCAATTTCCGCAGTTATGGGCAGATGATCATTCTCAATCCTGGTGACGGCTACCATGTGGTGCTGTCGGGCATGGAGACGGTGAGCGTGCAGACCGGACAATTCGTCGTGGCGGGTGAACCGCTGGCGACGATGGGCGCAAAAAGAGTCGCAAGTGCTGCGGCCTTGGCGCTGGAAACGGACCGGCCGACGCTTTACATTGAATTCCGAAAAGACGGAAAACCGGTTGATTCCCGACCGTGGTGGACCGCAGCAGAGGTTGGAAAGGCGCGAAATGATACGTAGGGCTTCACTTGTTCTGGTCGGAGCGCTCATGGGCGCGACCGCGATGGGCGTGGTTTATTCGGCTGTCGTTCCGGCCGTCGCTGCCAACACCTCGACCTATCGCGAACTGGCAATTTTCGGCGACGTATTCGAACGCGTGCGCGCGCAATATGTGACGCCGCCGCAGGACGACAAGCTGATCGAGAACGCCATCAATGGCATGCTCTCCTCGCTTGATCCGCATTCGAGCTACATGAACTCGGCCGACGCCGAGGACATGCGCACCCAGACCCGCGGCGAATTCGGCGGTCTCGGCATCGAAGTGACGATGGAAGACGACCTCGTCAAGGTGACGAGCCCGATCGACGACACGCCCGCAGCGCGTGCCGGCGTGCTTGCCGGCGACTTCATCTCGAAGATTGACGGTGCGGACGTTCGCGGCCTGAAGCTCGAAGACGCCGTTGAAAAGATGCGCGGCGCCGTCGGCACCCCGATCAAGCTGACGATCCTGCGCAAGGGCGCGGACAAGCCGATCGAACTGACGATCGTTCGCGACGTCATCGCCGTTCGCGCCGTCAAGGTCCGCACCGAAGGCGACGTCGGCTATCTGCGCGTCATCTCCTTCACCGAGAAGACCTATGACGACCTGAAAAAGGGCATCGAGAAGATCAAGGCGGAAGTGCCGGCCGACAAGCTCAAGGGCTATGTGCTCGACCTGCGCCTCAATCCGGGTGGCCTGCTCGATCAGGCGATCAACGTCTCCGACGCCTTCCTGGAGCGTGGCGAGGTCGTTTCGACCCGCGGCCGCAATCCGGACGAAACCCGCCGCTTCAACGCGACGCCGGGCGACCTGACCGATGGCAAGCCGGTGATCGTGCTCGTCAACGGCGGCTCGGCTTCCGCTTCGGAAATCGTCGCCGGCGCCCTGCAGGATCTGAAACGCGCAACCGTTCTCGGCACGCGCTCCTTCGGCAAGGGTTCGGTCCAGACGATCATCCCGCTCGGCGAAGCCGGTGCCTTGCGTCTGACGACGGCGCTCTACTACACGCCGTCGGGCAAATCGATCCAGGGCACGGGCATCTCGCCCGACATCAAGGTCGAACAGCCACTGCCGCCGGAACTGCTCGGCAAGGTCGAGGCTCAGGGCGAATCCGACCTGCGCGGTCACATCCAGGGTCAGAGCGAGACCGACGAAGGTTCGGGCTCGGTCGCCTATGTGCCGCCGGAAACGAAGGACGACCTGCAGCTCAACTACGCACTCGACCTGTTGCGTGGCAAGAAGACGGATCCGACCTTCCCGGCCAACCCGGAACAGGCGCAGCTCAAGAAGTAAGCCTGCAGGGTATGCAATTGAGAGCGCCGCGTGTTCGAAAGAACACGCGGCGCTCTGCATTTCAGTAAGGCGCATCCTCCGCCCAAGGCAGATGCACTGGTCAACGCGACACCGCTAAATTATAGGGGTACAGGCGCTGTCGCGGCCACTGATTCTCACGCCACCGGCGCGCTAAGGGAAGAACAGGCGAAGCGTCTCAGCGCCGCCTCGCACTGCAGCGCCGCGCGTCCTGCTCGATGCGCAAAGGTCGCTGCAGCACTTTGAATTGCTGCGTGTTTTGTCCTTTGATCGACTATGATCATAGGCAGGCGTGCAGAAGCGGCAACATCGCACAGATCGACCGAGGCTCCGTTTGGGAACTGATCTCAATGCCCCCCTGGGCCAGAACCGGCGGGTGAAGCCAGCGGCGAAGCGCAATCCCCGACGCATGCTCGGGTTCTCTTTACTCGGCCTCTGTATTGCGACGGTTGTCGGACTGTCGCTGTGGGGCACCCTTGCGCCTGATGGACTGAAGCGCGGTCAGACCGAAACAGCGGCGAACGAGAGCGCCAAGGGCACCGACGAGAAACCAGCGAAGGCAGAAAATGGCCAATCGGGCGCGGGCGGAGCGATGAAGCCGGGGACCGCCTATTCCGGCGCCGACGTCGAACATACGCTCACCGATGACGGTTCCACCGTTACCACGTTTTCGCCGCGCGGCCGCGACGGCAAGGGCCCTGCCCTCATCAATGTCGGTCCGATCCGCGGCCAGGATCCGCGCATGGCGGCCATGCCCAATGACGATCTCCTGGAAGAGAGCCCCGCCGGGCGCCTGCCGATCACCGGTGCGGACGGGCTGCGCCCGATGGATCAATATGCGCGGCCCTGGTCCGGCGCGCGCGGCACCCGCATCGCGCTGGTCGTCGGCGGTCTCGGCCTCAGCCAGACCGGAACGCAGAAGGCGATCCGCGACCTGCCGGGCGAAGTGACGCTGGGCTTTGCTACCGCCGGAAACAGCCTGCAGCGCTGGATGCAGGAGGCCCGCCGAAGCGGCCATGAGATCCTGCTGCAGGTGCCGATGGAGCCGTTCGACTATCCGGCCAATGATCCCGGTCCCAACACCTTGCGCATCGGTCTCGGCGCCAAGAAGAACCTTGCGGAGCTGCATCAGAACCTCGCCGAGATCACCAATTATACCGGCATCATGAATTATCTCGGCGGCCGCTTCCTGTCGGATGCCGATGCGCTGGAGCCGGTCATGCGCGATCTCGGTAAGCGCGGCCTGTTGTTCCTCGACGACGGTACCTCGGCGCAATCGCTCTCGGGCAAGCTCGCCGATGCCTTCGATGTGCCGCATGGCTTTGCCGACCTGACACTCGACACCGAGCTCAGCCGCAGCGCGATCCTGAAGAAGCTCGACGAGCTCGAGCGTATTGCGCGCCGCAATGGCACCGCCATCGGCGTCGCCTCCGCCTTCGACGAAAGCGTCGGCGCGATTGCCTCCTGGATCGGCGAGGCACAGGGGCGCGGCATCGAGATCGTCGGCGTTTCCGCGCTCGTCAAGGATCCGCAACAGAACTAGCTTACAGCCATCCCGACAGGATGATTTGACGATTGGAAAGAAGAGGCAGTCGATGAGCAAAGACAAGGACAAACAACTCAGAGCGGAGGACCTTCCCTATCGTCCTTGCGTAGGGGTCATGGTGCTGAACCGCGCGGGTCTCGTTTGGGCTGGACATCGCATCGCCGTTGGCAATTCCGAATATGATGGCTCGCCGCAGCAATGGCAGATGCCGCAGGGTGGCATCGACAAGGGTGAGGATCCGCTGAAGGCCGCCTATCGCGAGCTGTACGAAGAAACCGGCATGAGCACGGTGTCGCTGCTCGCGGAAGCGCCGGGCTGGATCAACTACGATCTGCCCGAGCACTTGATCGGCATCGGTCTCAAGGGCAAGTATCGCGGCCAGACACAACGCTGGTATGCCTTCCGCTTCGAGGGCGAGGAGAACGAAATCGCCATCAACCCGCCGCCGGGCGGGCATGACCCGGAGTTCGATGCCTGGGAGTGGAAGCCGATGCGCGAATTGCCGGAACTGATCGTGCCGTTCAAGCGCAAGGTCTACGAGGAGGTTGTCACGGCCTTCGCGCATCTCGCGCCGTAAGGCGTGTGGCGCAAAAGTGCGCAGCGGTCCTCACTGACAAAAAAGCCGGCGAGATCGCCGGCCTTTCTTTCAGATATTGCGCCGAACTCAGTCGGCTTCGGCCTCGTTGGCCGGGGCAGCGTTGAGCTGGCCGTATTTCTCTTCGCCGATCTTGTCGAGCAGTTCGAGCTGGGTTTCCAGGAAGTCGATGTGGCCCTCTTCGTCGGCGAGCAGTTCTTCGAAGAGCTTCATGGAGACATAGTCTCCGGCGGCATGACAAATGTCGCGCGATTTCTTGTAGGCGGTGCGGGCGTCGTATTCGCCGGCGAGGTCGGCCTTCAGCACTTCCTTGACGTTCTGGCCGATGCGCAGCGGCGCAACCGTCTGCAGGTTGGGGTGACCTTCAAGGAAGATGATGCGCGCAACGAGCTTGTCGGCATGCTGCATCTCCTCGATGGATTCGGCGCGCTCCTTCTTGGCGAGAAGCGTGTAACCCCAGTCTTCGAGGAGGCGGTAATGCAGCCAATACTGGTTGACTGCACCGAGTTCGAGATAGAGCGCTTCGTTAAGCTGCTCGATGACTTTTTTGTCGCCTTTCAAGATCCGCCCTCCGATTATCCTCATGGAATTGTTTGAGGCGGGTCATGAAATCAAATATCTCAGCGTCCGTCGAGTCGCGGTGCGCGTGATATTGCTCGGTGGTGCGGATGATGATGTCGACGACATTGGGGAAGCAACCGCAGCAACGGCCGCGCTTTTCCATCGCGTGATAGACTTTTGCCGGCACGATCAGCTGCCAACAGTCCTCGTCGAGGAGGCCGACGATCGTGTCCTCGATCTCTTTTTCCGTGATGAAATTGCAGCTGCAAACCAGCATGTCGTCTCGCCTGTCGTACGCAACGCCCTGTATCAGCGCATAAAGCAAAACAGGACATTTAGTGTCAACTAAAAACTCCGCGAGCGGAAGTTGCAGGTCGATTAGAACGACTCTAAACTTGACAAAAAACTTCGTCTTTTCAGAATTTTAGAGAAACATGAACGACTATTCTTGTAAACCAGAGGTCGATCATGCCGCGCGTTTCCTGCGACATTTTTACACACCGCAGGCGCTACCCTACTATGAAGAGCCCGACTGTGGCCTCCACACATGATGATCCGGACCGTTCCGGACCTCGGTAAGATGATCTGCTTCTTTCCACGAAAACCCCACCCGGCTGCCCGTTGAAGCCGCGCGGGTCGGACCCTCCCTTCAATGGAAATTGCGCCCCTTCGGCATTACGTCCGCCACCTCGGCCGTCGTCTGTTCCGGGCTGCCACCGGAACGCCGCACCGTGGCCAGGCGCAGATCGCCCTGCACCTTCCTCTCGCGCGCATCGCCGGTCGGCCTCAGCGCTTCATCGGCACGGTCGCTTGCGCCGAACCGCCGCGTCTCTGTGCGCAACAGTCCCAGCATCGGCGTGATGTCTTCGATGTGTTCGGCAACCACATGGATGACGCTGCTTTCGCGCTGCAGCCGGCCGCGGATCTTGACCAGCCGCGCGCCCATGACCACCGACCGATAGGTCGCAAACACCTTCGGCCAGACGATCGCATTGGCAACGCCGGTTTCGTCCTCGATCGTCATGAAGATCACCCCCTTGGCGGAGCCCGGACGCTGGCGAACGAGCACCAACCCGGCGACCGTTATCCGCCGCCCGACCGGGGCGGTCGCAAGCATGCGGCTGGTGACGATGCCCTTCTCGGAAAGCGCCTCTCGCAGGAAGGAGACCGGATGCGCCTTGAGCGAGAAGGAGAGATAACGATAATCGTTGATCACCTGCTCGCCCGGCAACATCTCCGGCAGGATCATGGCTGGCTCCGGCCGCAATTCCGCCCTCGCCGCGCCTTCGAAGAGCGGTAGCCTTTCGGCAGCACTCTTTTCGTCCAGCGCCTTCACCGCCCAGAGCGCCTTGCGGCGATCGAGCCCGATCGAACGGAAAGCGTCCGCATCGGCGAGCCTTTCGAGCGCGGAACGGGAGAGACCCGAGCGCAGCCAGAGGTCACGGACCGTCCCGTAACCGGTACCCCGGTTGGCGACGAGTTTCTTCTCGATCTCTTCTTGGTTCAGCCCCTTGATCGAATTGAAGCCGAGGCGCATCGCCTTGTCAGTCTTGATCACGTCCTCCATTTCGCGATGACGCGGCTCGATGGCACCCTTATCGAGGCCACCCTCTTCGAGATCGGCATCCCAGACCGAATGGTTGATGTCGACGGGACGCACCCGGACCCCATGCTCGCGCGAGTCGCGCACCAGTTGCCCGGGCGCGTAAAAGCCCATCGGCTGCGAGTTCAGAAGGGCGGCACAGAAGACATCCGGATAATAGGTCTTCAGCCAGGACGAGACATAGACCAAGAGCGCGAAGGACGCGGCATGACTTTCGGGAAAGCCATATTCGCCGAAACCTTCGATCTGCTTGAAACAACGCTCGGCAAAGCCCCTGTCATAGTTATTCTTGACCATGCCTTCGATCATCTTCTCGTGGAAGGTATGGATCGTGCCGGTGCGCTTGAAGGTTGCCATGGCACGCCGTAGCCGGTCAGCCTCGCTGGGCGAGAAACCGGCGGCAGTAATGGCGATCTGCATCGCCTGCTCCTGGAAGAGCGGTACGCCGAGCGTTCGCTCCAGGACCACCTTTAGTTCGGGGCTCGGATATTCGATGGGTATCCTGAGATCTCGCTGCTCCCGCCGTTTCAGATAGGGATGCACCATGTTGCCCTGGATCGGCCCGGGCCGGACGATCGCCACCTCGATGACGAGATCATAGAAGATGCGCGGCTTCAGCCGCGGCAGCATGCTCATCTGCGCCCGGCTTTCGATCTGGAAGACGCCGATCGTATCGGCGCGGCAGATCATGTCGTAAACGTCCTTCTGGTCATCCTTGAAGAGCTGATGCAGGGTTTTCTTCTCGCCGTAATGCCGGTCGAGCAGCTCGAAGGCCCGGGCGATGCAGGTGAGCATGCCGAGCGCCAGCACGTCGATCTTCAGGATCTTCAGCGTGTCGAGATCGTCCTTATCCCACTCGATCATGTAGCGGTCGGGCATTGCCGTGTTCATGATCGGCACGACCTCGTCGAGCCGGTCGCGGGTAATGACGAAGCCGCCGACATGCTGGGAGAGGTGACGCGGGAAGCTCATCAGCTCCGTGGCATAATCGAGCACCCGGACAGTCGTCGGATCCTTTGTGTCTAGACCCGCAGCCTGAGCCTCGCGCTCGGAAAGATCGGCCACCAACCAGCCCCAGACCGAGCCGGCGAGTGCCGATTGCACGTCCTCGGAAAAGCCGAAAGCCTTGGCGGTCTCGCGGCCGGCCGAGCGCGCCCGGTAGCTGATGACGGCCGCCGTCAGCCCCGCATGTTCTTTGCCGTAGGTCTCATAGATATGCTGGATGACCTCTTCTCGCTTCTCATGCTCGAAATCGACGTCGATATCCGGCGGCTCGTCGCGCTCGGTAGAAAGGAAGCGGTCGAAGAGCAGGGTGGTCGAAAGCGGATCGACTTCGGTGATCCTCAGACAGTAACAGACGGTGGAATTCGCCGCCGAGCCGCGGCCCTGGCAGAGGATTTCGGCCTTGCGCGCAAACTGCATGATATTACGCACCGTCAGGAAATAGGGCTCGTAACGCTTGCTGGCGATCAGCTCGAGCTCGTACTCGATCTGCTTGGAAACCTTCTGCGAAATGCCGTCGGGATAGCGCTCGTGCGCGCCTGCCATCGTCAGACGCCGCAGGGTTTGTGTCGGCGTCTCGCCCGCAATGCTTTCGTCCGGGTATTGATATTCGAGTTCCGACAGCGAGAACTTCAGCCTCCCAAAAAACTGCCCGGTATTGGCGATCGCTTCCGGATAATCGCGGAAGATGCGCGCCATTTCGGCGGGCGTCTTCAGATGCCGCTCGGCATTGGCATGCAACCGGTAGCCTGCGGTCGCGATCGTCACATGCTCGCGGATGGCGGTGACGACATCGGCGAGCGGCCGTCGCGCGGCGACATGAAACAGCGGACTGTTGGTGGCGACGAGCTTGATCGCGGCATGGCGGGCAATGGTCGCAAGTCCGGCGAAGGCAAGCTGGTCGAAGCCGTCATAGCGCGGCACCAGCGCCAGATAGAGCCGGTCGACAAAATGCGGCTTCAGGCGCTTGAGAAAGTCGGCAAGCAAGGTTGCTTCCGGCGCGCCGATGACAGGATCCGGCAGCACGACGAGCAACAGGTCCTCGCCCCACTCGACGAGATCGGCTTCATAGAGCGTGCAGGTGCCCTTCTTGGCGCGCAGGTTTCCGGCACTCAGCATCCGGCAGAGATTGCCCCAGCCGCGGCGACTTGAGGGATAGGCGAGCACGTCGGGCAGATCTTCCGCAAAGGAGAGCCGCGCGCCGGGCTGGAAGGCGTATTTCTCCACCTTGGCCTGCGCATGCGCGCGCACCACACCGGCAACCGTATTGCGGTCGGCAATGCCAAGGCCGCCAATGTTAAGGCGGCTTGCCGCAACGACCATTTCACCCGGATGGGAGGCACCTTCAAGGAAGGAGAAATTCGACCAGGCGCCGATCTCAAAATAGGGGATCATGTCGCTCATGCGAAGACCCCATGCATGAACCAGCGTGGCGGGGCGCTCGCACCATAATGCCCCTCGCGAAACAGCCAGAACCGCCGGCCGCGTTCGTCTTCCACCCGAAAATAATCGCGCTCCATCGCCGGCTCGCCGTCGAGCCACCACTCGCCGGCGATCCGCTCCGGCCCCTCGGCCCGCGCAATGCGGTGCAGCGTGCGCCGCCAGCGGAAGCTTCTCGGCGGCCCCTCCGGCACCTCGGCCACCGCCTCCACCGGCTCGGGGCTTGGAAAGAGCCGCTGCGGCCGAGCCGCCGCGGCAAGCAGGATCGCGGGAATGTTTTGCGCAGGCGCCTCGGCCTTGCCCATGAGCGCGAGATCCGTGAGTGGGCGGAAGCTTGCCGCCCGCTCCGGCACGTGGCTTTCCGACAGAGCCGGCACCAGCAGGCTCTCCGCCCCGAACCTTGCCATCACTCGGTCGGCAAAGGCCGCAAGCGGGCGCTCGCGATCCGGCGTGCCGGAGAAATCCTCCTGCATCGCCTCGTATTTTTCGCTCTTCGGCACCGAGAGCCTGAGGATTTCGAAGCCGAAGCCGGCATCGAGATCCTCGTGCACCGCCTGCAGCCGTTCACGGAAGAGACCGGCGACGCGCCGCGGCTCGTTGAGCGGCGAGGACGTGCCGGCGGCGATGCGGAAGACCGCGCCATCGACGCGGAAAAGCAGAAGCTCGAACAGACGCCCGCCCTGCCCACGCTTTTCCAGTTCCGGCTTCAGCCGCATCGCCAGCTCTTCCGTCAAGCCGAGAATATCGTCTTCGCCCTGGACCGGTTCGCCGAGACGGCGCTCCACTGAGAGGGCGGCGACGGGCAACCGCGGCGACAGTGGCTCATCCTCCCGCCCGAGCGCCTGATCGAGGCGCAGAAGCAGGGTCGCGCCGAACCGGCGGGCAAGCGGCGCGCGCGGCGCCTCGACGATGTCGCCGACCTGCTTGAGCCCGACCCGGCCAAGCGTTTCGATCGTCTCCCGCGGCAGCCGAAGAGCCGCCATCGGCAGCGGCGCCAGCACCCGCGCCGCCTCGTCCGGGGCAAGAATGCCGTCGGAGCCGAACCGCGCCACCGCCCAGGAGAGCCCGGCGGAAGAGGAGATCGCCGCGCGGGCTTCGACCCCCAGATGAAAGAGACGGGCGAGCAGATCGTCGAACAGCGCCTTTTCCCCGCCGAGAAGATGGGCGCAGCCGGTGATGTCGAGAAAGAGGCCGCTGTCGCCATCGAGCGCGACGAGCGGTGTATAGCGGCAACACCAATCCGCAAGGCCTTCGAGCAGGGCCCGATCGGCAGCGGGATCGGCCGGCAGCACGTCGATCTCGGGACACATGGCCCGGGCTTCGGCAACACCCTGACCGATGTGAAACCCGCACTTTTCGGCGTAACCGTCGAGCGCGACGAGGCGCATCGCGCTCTTCACCTTGTCAGCGAAGACGACAGGCGGATGCTCAGGACGCCCGCGGGAAAGCCACGAGTTCCCCCAGCGTTTGCGGGCGACCCGATCGGCCGGAAGATGCGGAAAGGCGAGCGACAGAATGCGCTGGTTCTGGATCTGCCGCAGCAGCGGCTGGTAGGGGCTCGACGGGGTAAAGGCGGCGGTCATGGGGATTCCACTCCAGCAGGAAGCCGAGCGGCGCAGGAGCCCTGCTCTTCTCGGCGATGATATGAAAGACGGGATGGCCGATGCTGCCGCGAAGCATCGATCCATCCGGTAGGGGACGCTCGCGCGCCGGCGCCGGCTCGACGAGGAAGCGGAAGAAGGCGCTGCTCGCCTCCTCGTGCCCGGACTGGCGCAGGAGCAGAAGGGGAACATGGCCCGCGCGTGAGCGAACATGCAGGCGCCGGCTCTCGCTGAGCGCAAGAGCTGCGGGATTGCCGCGAATTTCCAGGATGACGGCACAGAAACTCGGGACGGAAAGCGCCGCCTCGGCGATCCAGAGCGCGTCCTTCACCGTGCGCGGCAGGCTGAAGACGAGGCCGCGGACATCGAGCCCATAGGCCTTGAGACCCAATCCATAGGGCAGGCCCGCCTCGTTGGAAGCCATCGACTGGCTGATCCAGAGAACCGGAGCTGCCGGCTCGCCTTTTTCCAGGCGCGCCTGCTGGCAGAGCACGCTGAGTGCCGCGGCAAAACCGGCGGCAGCGCCGGCATCGCGCGTCTCGGCATTGCGGATTTCCGTCATGCCTTCGAGCGGTAGGCCGCCTTCGAGAAGCGTGTCCAGATCCGCAACCCCGAGCGCAAGCGCCCGACGGCCAGGCTCATCTTCCTCGCGCTGACGGAAGCCGCCGGGATCGGCCGCCTTGGCGGCGCGCACGACGCCCGGAAGCCGACGGTTTTCGATCCTGGCTATGGTCTCTCGGAGCGAAAGTACCGTCTCCCGCTCCACGGCTTTGTCGGCCATGACGGTCAACTCCCATCATAAATGTTCATGTTATGTTCTATTAGATTCCAGAGCTTCCTAAATGAGTCAACAGCCAATTCTAAGAATTTATTCCTGTCCCCATGCCCGCGGAATTCAACACTCGAAAAACACTGGCAAAATCGCTATATGGAGGGCAACAAGGAGTGCCTATGGCCCGCATTGACCAGACCGATGATTGGCGGGAACGCCACGCACCGACGCTTACCACTTTTGAACAGCTCGCACTGGAAGCCTACGGCCACCTGCCGCAGGAATTCCGCCAGCTGACGACCGACCTCATCATCGAAGTTGCCGACTTCCCGAGCGACGACATTTTCGAGGACATGGCACTGGAAACGCCTTTCGACCTGCTCGGCCTTTTCGAGGGCCGTGGCATCAGCGAGCGCTTCACCATGGAAACCGGCCAGTTTCCAAACCGCATCACCCTCTATCGCCGCCCGATCATCGACTATTGGGCTGAGAACGAGGAGACGCTGGGTGACATCATCACCCATGTCCTGATCCATGAGATCGGCCATCACTTCGGCCTTTCCGACGACGACATGGAGCGGATCGAAGCCAGCGTCGAGCACGTCGGCGGCTAACCCGTTTTATCTGCCCCTCATCCGCCTGCCGGCACCTTCTCCCCGCAAGCGGGGCGAAGGAGACTCGCGGTACCGTTCGCATCCCAATCGGAGCACGGGTTAACCGATACCAGAAAACAGGCCTCACACGCCGATTGCGAGCATCAACCGCGTCCCCTCGCCCCGCTTGCGGGGAGAGGGTTAGGGTGAGGGGCAAACTTGCACGACGGCAAACAGCCTCGACTACTGTTCCGACAGCTTGATATCCGGGGTGTAATCCTTGCCCTCGACCTCCTTGAACACCGCCTGGCCGCACTGCATGTGCTGCGTATCGGCATTGAAGGCATAGGTGGGCGAGCCGTGCAGGCTCCAGCCCTGGTTCAGCGCTGCCGTCACCTTGTGACAGAAGGAAGCGTCGTCGGGACCGGTCAGGAAGCGATAGAGTTTCAAGATTTTGTCTTTCGTTTTTCGATGAGATCCGCCTTGGCGGCGAGCATCACGGCCTGATCGAGGTGCAGCCGCTCGACCATCCGTCCGTTGAGATTGATGACGCCCTTGCCGGCGTTTTCCGAGAGCGCAAAGGCAGCGATGATCGCGCGCGCCTCGTCGACGGCGATCTGCTCGACGCCGAAACGTTCGTTCGCCGGGCCGATCTGGGCCGGGTGGATCAGCATCTTGCCGTCATAGCCCATGTCGCGGCCCTGCCGGCATTCCTCGTCGAATCCATCAGCGTCGCGAAAATCGTTGAACACGGCGTCGATGACGTCGAGCCCGCCGCCGCGCGCCGCCAGCAGGATCTGCATCAGCCAGGGGATCAGATAGGGACGGCCGGGGCGATCCGGAACGCCGGTGTCCTTGCGCAGGTCGTTGAGACCAACGACGAAACAATCGAGCCGGCCGCCGAAGGTGCGGCCGGTCTCGGCGATAAGAGGCGCGTTGATGACACCGCGCGGCGTCTCGATCATCGCCCAGAGACGCAGCGTCTCCGGCGCATCGTTTTCGGCCAGCCAGTCGGCCGCCGCCTGGATATCCGCCGGGCTTTCGACCTTCGGCAGAAGAATGGCGTCGGGCTTCGCCGCAAGCACCGCGGCGAGATCGTCCTGGCCAAAGCCGGAACCGAGCGCATTGATGCGGATGACGATCTCACAATCCGGCCGGTTCGTCGTCAGATGCCGAACCAGCGCCTCGCGTGCTTCCATCTTGCGCTCAGGCGCAACCGCATCCTCGAGATCGAAGATCGCGGCATCGGTCGCGAGTTCAGCGACCTTGGCAAGCGCGCGGGCATTGTCGGCCGGCACCGATAGCACCGAGCGACGCAGGCGCACCGGGTGATGTTCGATCGATTTGCTCATGTTTCAGTTGTGCCCGCCTTTGCCTCGTTCCGCAAGACGAGGCGAACCGCCGCACCCCTTTCGCAAAGCCGCCTCTTGCAAGTGCGGGGAGGAGCCCCCACATCGCCATCAGAAAGGTGACGATTATGCAAAGCATTCGCTCTGTTCTCTTCACGGCCGCAGCCCTGACCATCACGTTTGCGGCCTTCGTTCTGACCGCCTCGCTGGCGCTGGCACTGGCCGGCATCGCCGCCGTCGTCGTGATCGGCAGCGCGATTGCCGCCCGGCTGAACCTCAGGCCGGCCCGCACCACCGCCCGTCCGGCCGCCGCCGCTGCCGCCCACGGCCAGCGCGAGATGCGCATCTGGAACGACGGTCGCGGCACGATCATCGACCTCTGATCCCGGCGATCGTAGTGATCCGCAATCGGGCCGATCCGTAATCGGCTCGAAGCCTTTTGCTGTTTCTCGAGAGCTGCCATTCAGCCGGCTGCGAAATTTTTCCATCCCCGTGTCGGATCCATCGCTCCATGTCCGTCCTTGAGGCAGGCCAGCACGGTCCTGGCTCTTCGAACAGGATGGAGAACGACATGGACACTGAGACGCAGCAAACCGAAACGAAGCAGCCGGCACCGGTCCTGAACGGGCTTCTGCCCTATCTTCAGGTCGATGGCGCCGCCAAGGCATCCGAATTCTACCAGCGCGCCTTCGGCGCCAAGGAGGTCAACCGGCATCCGCTCGACGAGCAGGGCCGGACGATGCACATCCATCTCTACGTCAACGGCAGCTCGCTGATGCTGGCGGATGCCTATCCGGAATATGGCCATCCGCTGGAAAAGCCGCAGGCCTTTACCTTGACGCTCACCGTCGAGGACATCGATGCCTGGTGGGACCGCGCCGTTGCCGCCGGCGCCGAGGTGGTGATGCCGATCGAGGTGATGTTCTGGGGCGACCGCTACGGCCAGCTCCGCGATCCCTTCGGCGTTCTCTGGGCCATGAACAGCCCGGTGAAGGCAGGCTGAGGCTTCCCGACAATCGAAATCCGGGCGAAGCTTTCACCGGGCGGGCATTTTCACCCGCCCGGCGAAGCGTGTTTGGATAGATTTTCCTTCATTTCGGCGCAAAACTCATCTAAACGCTAGCGCAACATTCTTCTGAAATCGAAGGCCTGAAGTTATGGAAAAATTCGTCAAGCTCACCGGTGTCGCCGCCCCCCTCCCCGTCGTCAACATCGACACGGACATGATCATTCCGAAGGATTACCTGAAGACGATCAAGCGCACCGGCCTAGGCAAGGGTCTTTTCGCCGAAGCCCGCTACAATGAGGATGGCTCGGTCAACCCGGACTTCGTGCTCAACAAACCCGCCTACCAGAACGCCAAGATCCTGGTTGCCGGCGACAACTTCGGCTGCGGCTCCTCGCGCGAGCATGCCCCCTGGGCGCTGCTCGACTTCGGCATCCGCTGCGTGATCTCCACGTCCTTTGCCGACATCTTCTACAACAACTGTTTTAAGAACGGCATTCTGCCGATCGTCGTGAGCCAGGCCGACCTCGACAAGCTGATGGACGACGCTTCGCGCGGCTCCAACGCCATCCTCTCGGTCGACCTGGAATCCCAGGAAATCACCGGCCCGGACGGCGGCTCGGTCAAGTTCGAGGTCGATGCCTTCAAGCGCCACTGCCTGCTGAACGGCCTCGACGATATCGGCCTGACGCTGGAAAAGGCAACTGCGATCGACAGCTTCGAGAAGACGGTCGGCGCCTCGCGCCCCTGGGCTTAAAGCGAGACATGGCGCGCAAGCTCATCTCTTCGGGTTCGCCCTTCGAAAAGACGGCAGGCTATTCGCGTGCCGTCGCGATGGGCGACTGGTGCTTCGTCTCCGGCACGACCGGCTACGACTATGCCACCATGACCATGCCCGAAACGGTGGAAGAGCAGGCGCGCAATTGCCTGAA
This sequence comes from Sinorhizobium sp. NFACC03, assembly GCF_900103435.1. Classification (NCBI taxonomy): domain Bacteria; kingdom Pseudomonadati; phylum Pseudomonadota; class Alphaproteobacteria; order Hyphomicrobiales; family Rhizobiaceae; genus Sinorhizobium; species Sinorhizobium sp. NFACC03. The sequence goes on along the minus strand of NZ_FMXF01000006.1, from coordinate 73,499 downwards.
GACGATCGAGGGCGCACTGAAGGAAGCGGGCTTCTCGCTCAAAGACGTGGTGCGCAATCACTACTACGTCACCGATGCCAGCTTCGCCGACCGGGTGTTCCCGATCTTCGGCGAAGTCTTCGGCGAGATCCGTCCGGCCGCAACCATGATCGTCTGCGATCTGATCCGCCCGGAAATGCTGATCGAGATCGAAGTCACCGCCCTCCGCGGCTGAGACCGAGCTTTTCTGCTCACGCCATCTCTTCTCAAATCGATTCCGATTTTGGCCAATATGCGATAGTCCATGGACACCGCCTGCTAGACCTATGCTGAACCGGAAGACGATTATGCAATTCGAAGGCACCGCAGATTACATCGCCGACAAGGACCTGATGATCGCCGTCAATGCTGCGATCCGGCTGGAGCGGCCGCTGCTCGTCAAGGGTGAACCCGGCACCGGCAAGACCGAGCTTGCCCGCCAGATTGCCGCTGCCCTTGGCCTCGATCTGATCGAATGGAGCGTCAAGTCGACGACCAAGGCGCAGCAGGGCCTTTACGAGTATGATGCCGTGTCGCGCCTGCGCGACAGCCAGCTCGGCGACGAGCGCGTCAACGAGGTCAGGAACTATATCCGCAAGGGCAAGCTCTGGCAGGCCTTCGAGGCCGACCGTCGCGTGGTGCTTCTGATCGACGAGATCGACAAGGCCGACATCGAGTTTCCGAACGACCTCTTGCAGGAACTCGACCGCATGGAATTCCATGTCTACGAGACCGGCGAGATGATCGGCGCCCGTCACCGGCCGATCGTCATCATCACCTCCAACAACGAGAAGGAACTGCCGGACGCCTTCCTGCGTCGCTGCTTCTTCCACTATATCCGCTTCCCCGATGCCGAAACGCTCGCGCGCATCGTCGAGGTGCACTATCCCGGCATCCGCAAAACGCTGCTATCTGCGGCCCTTGCCGCCTTCTACGACATCCGCCAGGTGCCGGGCCTCAAGAAGAAGCCGTCCACCTCCGAAGCGCTCGACTGGATCCGCCTGCTTGTCGCCGACGAGGTCGATCCGGCCGACCTCCGCGTCGACGCCAAGACCATGCTGCCGAAGCTGCACGGGGCGCTGTTGAAGAACGAGCAGGACGTGCATCTCTTCGAGCGCCTGGCCTTCATGGCGCGCCGCGACGGATGAGGCCGGACGCCCACAAGGTCCTGATCTACGCCACCTGGCAGGACCACCTGCTGGTCTTCGACGAGCCGGACTTTCCCGAAATCGAGTTGCAGGTACCCGGCGGCACGATGGAGCCGGACGAAAGCCCTGAAGCTGCCGCCTTGCGGGAATTCGTGGAAGAGACCGGGCTGACGCCATCGCGGGCCCTCACCCATCTCGTCACGAAGGACTACTCCTTCCGGAAGGAAGGCCAGACCATCTGCCATCGCCGGCACTATTTTCATGTCGCCCTTGCCGGCGAGCAACAGAAAACCTGGCTGCACCATGAAATGACGCCCTTTGGCGGTGGTGCGCCGATCCGCTTTCGCTTCTTCTGGCTCGGCTTAGACGAGGCTAGCCGTCGGCTCGGATACGGCATGCAGGACGGCCTAGATTATCTTCACACGCACGGAAGTTGCCCCTCACCCTAGCCCTCTCCCCGCAGCCGGGGAGAGGGGACGGAAATGGCGACGGTCGCCGCGAGACAATGATGTCCGGGCTTCTTTCTGGAACGGAAATGATCGGCCCCTGGGAGGCGCGAGCGGGTGCCACAAGCTCCCTTCTCCCCGCCTGCGGGGAGAAGGTCGCGGCAGCGGGATGAGGGGCCGCCCGACCGCCCGAATCGTTTTTCTTGACCCCCGCGCCCCAGTCGCGCTATCAAATTCCCCGTGGTGATTTGGCCGGCCGGCTTGCAGCCACGTTAAACAAGTCGCTAAAGGGCCGAGGAAAGTTGGATTTCCGAGGACCGGTCGCGATCAATCGCCGCCGGTTTTTTTGTATTGATCGAGTGAAGCCCATGCCCATCAAGATTCCCGATACGCTGCCCGCTTTCGAAACCCTCGTGCATGAGGGTGTACGGGTAATGACCGAGACCGTGGCGATCCGTCAGGATATCCGCCCGCTCCAGATCGGGCTCCTGAACCTCATGCCGAACAAGATCAAGACCGAGATCCAAATGGCACGCCTGATCGGCGCCTCACCGCTGCAGGTGGAATTGTCGCTGGTGCGCATCGGCGCCCACCGGGCGAAGAACACCTCGGAAGATCACCTGCTTTCTTTCTACGAGACCTGGGACGAGGTGAAGGGCCGCAAGTTTGACGGCTTCATCATCACCGGCGCGCCGGTCGAGACGCTCGAATACGAGGACGTCACCTATTGGAACGAATTGAAGCGCATCCTCGATTGGACGGAGACCAACGTGCATTCGACGCTCAATGTCTGCTGGGGGGCGATGGCGGCGATCTACCATTTCCACGACGTGCCGAAGTATCCGCTGAACGAGAAGGCCTTCGGCGTCTACCGCCACCAGAACCTCAATCGCTCGTCCGTCTATCTCAACGGCTTCTCCGACGACTTCGCCGTCCCCGTCTCGCGTTGGACCGAGGTCAGGCGTGCCGACATCGACAAGGTGCCCAGCCTCGAAATCCTGATGGAATCGAAGGAGATGGGCGTCTGCCTCGTGCACGAGAAAAAGGGCAATCGGCTCTACATGTTCAACCACGTGGAGTATGATTCGACCTCGCTGTCGGACGAATATTTTCGCGACGTGGACGCAGGCGTGCCGATCAAGATGCCGCACGACTATTTCCCGCACAACGATTCGACCCTGCCGCCGCAGAACCGCTGGCGCAGCCATGCGCATCTTTTCTTCGGCAACTGGATCAACGAGATGTACCAGACGACGCCCTATGATCTCGCAGAGATCGGCACCGGAGAAAGCTGAGGCTTAGCGATGTTCGTCCCCTTCTTCCTCGAACTCAAGGCGGCGAAAGTTCCGGTGACGCTCCGGGAATTCCTGTCGCTGATCGAGGGGATGGAGGCGGGCATCGCCACCTTCGACGTCGAAGCCTTCTACTTCCTGGCGCGCACGGCGCTGGTGAAGGACGAGCGCCATATCGACCGCTTCGACCGGGTGTTCCAGCACTGCTTCTCCGGGCTCGAGGCGGTCAATCCCATGGAGACGGGCGAAGAGGCCGTCATCCCCGAGGACTGGCTGCGCAAGCTCGCGGAAAAACACCTGACCGAGGAAGAAAAGCGCCTGATCGAAGCCCTCGGCGGTTTCGACAAGCTGATGGAAACCCTGCGCCAACGGCTTCGGGAGCAGCAAAGCCGGCATCAGGGCGGCTCGAAATGGATCGGCACTGCCGGGACCTCACCGTTCGGCGCCTATGGCTACAATCCCGAAGGGGTCAGGATCGGCCAGGACCAGTCGCGCCACCGCCGCGCCGTCAAGGTCTGGGATCGGCGCGAATTCAAAGACTACGACGACACCGTCGAGCTCGGCACGCGCAACATCAAGGTGGCGCTGAAAAGGCTGAGGCGCTGGGTACGCCAGGGCGCAGCCGACGAACTCGACCTTTCCGGCACGATCCGCGCCACCGCCGAGCACGGCTATCTCGACGTGGTGACGCGGCCCGAACGCCGCAATGCGGTCAAGCTGCTGATGTTCTTCGATATCGGCGGCTCGATGGACGATCACATCCGCATCGTCGAGGAACTGTTTTCAGCCGCCCGAGGCGAGTTTCGCCACATGGAGCATTTCTACTTCCATAACTGCGTCTATGAGGGCCTGTGGAAGGACAACCGCCGCCGCCGTGTCGACATCACCCGCACCACCGAAGTGCTGCGCACCTATGGCGGCGACTATCGCGCCATCTTCGTCGGCGACGCGTCTATGAGCCCCTATGAGATCAGCCATCCCGGCGGCTCGGTCGAACATTGGAACGACGAGGCGGGCGCACTCTGGCTTTCGCGCATGACAGCGCATTTTCCGCGTTCGATCTGGATCAATCCCGTGCCCGAACAGCACTGGGGCTACACCCAGTCGATCGGCATGGTGAAGAGCCTGTTCGAGGGGCGGATGTTCCCTTTGACGCTCGCCGGCCTGCAGGATGCCACCAAGCAGCTATCGCGCTGACATGACCGCAGAGAGGTCGCTGTAGCACCTTGAATAGCTAGACGTTTTTGCCCTCAGGCCAGAGACGAAGCAAGGCCCCATTTAGTATGATTTTCCGGTTGCCGTGCCTTTGGAAATGACGCAGGTTGCTGCGGTCGCGAAGAGGGAGCCAGCGGTGAACATGCATCAGAACACGGAAATCTTCGGCCATCTGCCGTCCGGCGAGCCGGTCCATCGTATGGTGCTCTCCGGTGGCGGCCTCACCGCCCATGTCTTGACCTGGGGCTCGGTGATCCAGGACCTGCGCCTGGAAGGCCATGAGCCGCCATTGGTGCTCGGTTTCGCCGATCTCGAAAGCTATCTCGCCCATTCGCCCTATCTCGGCGCGACACCGGGGCGCTGCGCCAACCGGATCGCCGACGGGCGCTTCACGCTCGACGGTGAGACCTACCAGCTCGAACTGAACGAGAAGGGTGTCACCCACCTGCACGGCGGCAGCGACAATATCGGCAAGCGCAACTGGACGATCGTCCGCCAGACGCCTGATAGCGTGACGCTCAGCATTACCGATCCGGATGGACGCGCCGGCTATCCCGGCAACTGCAAGGTCACTTGCACCTACGCGGTGAAGCCCGGCGGCGTCTTGAGCGTCGTCTACGAGAGCGAGACCGACCGGCCGACGCTCGCCAATGTCTGCCAGCACAGCTACTTCAATCTCGACGGCACTGTCGACGCGCTCGGACACGACATCATGATCGCCGCCGACCACTACCTGCCGACCAACGAACGCCAGGTGCCGACGGGCGAGATCCGTGCGGTCGAGGGCACCGCCTTCGATCTCCGCGAAATGACGTCGATGCGTCGCCAGACCGAAGGTGAACGCATCAGCTACGACCACAATTTCTGCCTTTCGAACGAGCCCATGGCGAAACATTCGGTGGCGCTTGCCCGCAGCATCAATTCCGGCGTCACGCTCGAAGTGCTGACGACCGAGCCTGGTGTGCAGCTCTATACCGGCGCAAAGCTCGACATCCCCGTGCCCGGCCTCGAGGGACGCCGCTACGGCCCATTTGCCGGCTTCTGCCTGGAAACCCAAATCTGGCCGGACGCCATCAACCATGCCGGCTTCCCGAATGCAGTGCTTCGCCCCGGCGAGATCCGTCGGCAGGAAACGGACTACGTCTTCATGAAGAGCTGAGTGGCGCGCGGGCGTCGACGATCTCTAGCGACAAGGGGAGGGACGGCGAACGTTCCAAAGGACCGTCGTGCTGTCCGATCGCCACAGGTGTTCGCATGGCGAAGCATCCGGCGCCTGACGGCGGATGCCGTTCATTTCCAAAATAACAGTGAAATGAAGTGGTTGGGAGAAATTGGAGCGGGTGAGGCGATTCGAACGCCCGACCCCAACCTTGGCAAGGTTGTGCTCTACCCCTGAGCTACACCCGCTCATAAACCGCGGTCCGGGGTAGTCGGTGGACCGTGGCGTCGCTGTCTTGCGGCGACGGGCGGTATATGGCCTAAGCGATTTTGGAATGCAACAGGGAAATGACGAGAAATCGAATATTTTTTTGGAGACCCCTCGCGAAGCCCGGAAATGCCGCGTTTTCGGCCGCTGCCGCCGCCTGTGAGATTGCGCGGCCACCGGCTTCTCCCCTAAAGCAGAGGCGAAACGAATGCCCAAGGGATGAGAATCATGAGTGAATCACAGCCGAAGACCGCCGAAGACCTCTTTCATTTTCTCGACGGACTTGGGATCGAGCATAAAACCAAGAGCCACGAGCCGGTGTTCACCGTCGCCGAATCGGTGGCGCTGCGTGACGAGATCCCTGGCGGCCACACGAAAAACCTTTTCGTGAAGGACAAGAAGGACAACTATTTCCTGCTCACCGTCGAGGAACACGCGACGGTGGACCTGAAGACCGTTCACCAGGTGATCGGTGCGGCAAGCAAGGTGTCCTTCGGCAAGCCGGAGAAGCTGATGGAATATCTGGGCGTCATTCCAGGTGCCGTGACCGCCTTCGGCGCGATCAATGACACCGAGGGCAACGTCAAGATGATCCTCGACGAGGAGCTGATGAAGTTCGACATCGTCAACTGCCATCCGCTCTCCAATGACGCGACGACCTCGATCGCATCCAGCGATCTGCTGCGCTTCATGGAAGCGACCGGACACGAACCGCTTGTCTTGAAAGTCACGGCCTGACATACGATCTTTGGCGCGAATGCAGTAAGCTGGCAGACGAGCCGGCGAGGAGAGAAGAATGACGGGCAGCGACAATCCCTATGCAGGGTCTTTCGGCACTCAGATGACGGCTTCGGCCTCTTTCGGTCAGCCGGCGCCGGCGGCCGCGTCGGACGGTGACCTGATCAAGGAAACCACCACTGCCAACTTCACCAAGGACGTGCTCGACGCCTCCAGGCAGCAGCCGGTTCTCGTCGATTTCTGGGCGCCCTGGTGCGGCCCGTGCAAGCAGCTGACCCCCGTCATCGAAAAGGTGGTCACGGAAGCCGCAGGCCGCGTCAAGCTCGTGAAGATGAACATCGACGATCATCCCTCGATCGCCGGACAGCTCGGCATCCAGTCGATCCCCGCCGTCATCGCCTTCGTCGGCGGGCGTCCCGTCGATGGTTTCATGGGCGCGGTGCCGGAAAGCCAGATCAAGCAATTCATCGAAAAGATTGCCGGCCCCGCCGTCGACGACAGCAAGGCCGAGATCGAAGCGGTTCTCGCCGATGCCAAGGCGCTCATCGACGCCGGTGACGCCCAGAACGCCGCCGGCCTCTACGGCGCCGTGCTGCAGGCGGACCCCGAAAACGTCGTGGCGATTGCCGGCATGGTCGATTGCATGATCGCGCTCGGCCAGGTCGCCGAAGCCCGCGAAGCGCTCTCCGGCCTGCCGGAAGACCTTGCCAAGGACGCAGGCATTGCGGCCATCGGCAAGAAGCTCGACCAGATCGAGGAAGCCCGCAAGCTCGGCGATCCCAATGAGTTCGAACGGCGCCTGGCAGCAAACCCCGATGATCACGAAGCGCGCGTGCTGCTTGCCAAGATCCGCAATGTCGAAGGCGACCGGACGGCTGCGGCCGATCACCTGCTGACCGTCATGAAGCGCGATCGGGCTTTCGACGACGACGGCGCGCGGCGCGAGTTGCTCGCCTTCTTCGAGGTCTGGGGACCGAAGGATCCGGCAACGATCGCCGCACGGCGCAAGCTCTCGTCGATCCTGTTCTCCTGAGCCGTCCGGCATTTTTTTCGAGGAGGGGCGCTGTTGCGCCCCTTTTTCGTAAGTGCGTCTGATCACGATCCACATTCACCCATGAAGATCGGTGTGCTCGTCCCTTGAGATTTTCAAGGAATGCACCATCTTTTGGTCTGGTTGACCACGCTTCCTTGGCGGGGCAAGAGCGGACATCTGCAAGGTCTATCGGAAAATGCACGTCGGAAATGCACGCTATCTCGGTCCGAAGGACTTGCCGGAGATCATTCCGGTGTTTCCGCTGACCGGTGCGCTGCTGCTTCCCGGCGCCCAGCTTCCGCTCAACATCTTCGAACCGCGCTACCTTGCCATGCTCGATGACGCGCTCTCCGGCAACCGCCTGATCGGCATCGTGCAACCCTCCTTCTGCGAAGGCCGCAGCGAAACTGCCACCGGTCCGATGCAGGCGCTCTGCGAGGTCGGCTGCATCGGCCGCATCACCTCCTTCGCCGAGACCGGCGATGGCCGCTACATCACCTCGCTCACCGGCGTCTGCCGCTACCGGCTGTTTTCGGAAGTCTCAGCGACGCGCGGTTACCGCCGTTTCCGCATCGGCCCCTTTGCCGCCGATCTCGAAAACCGCGACGATGAAACCCTCGTCGACCGGGCAGCTCTGCTTGCCGCCTTCAAGGCCTATCTCGAAGCCAACAAGCTCAAGGCCGATTGGGAAAGCGTCGAACGGGCGAGCAACCGTACCCTGGTCAATTCCATGGCGATGATGTCGCCCTACGGCCCCGCAGAAAAACAGGCGCTGCTCGAAGCGCCCGACCTCAAGACGCGCGCGGAAACCCTGATCGCCATCACCGAGATCGTGCTCGCGCGCGACTTCGGCGATATGGACAGCATCCTGCAGTGAGCGACGGATAATGGATATCAACGCCAGCAAGGTCGATCCGAAACTGCTTGAACTGCTCGTCTGCCCGCTGACCAAGGGGCGCCTCAGCTACCACGCCGAAGCCAACGAACTCATCTCGGAAAAGGCCCGCCTCGCCTATCCGATACGCGACGGCGTGCCGATCATGCTGGTCTCGGAAGCCCGCAAGATCGAGGATTGAGGGCGCGGCCGCCACCTCGTTGAGAGGTAGTTGCCCCTCATCCGGCCTGCCGGCCACCTTCTCCCCGCAGGCGAGAAGGAACCTCGTGGCGCACTCGGCGCCAACCTCTTCTCTTCGACATCAAGACAGTGCCACGCATTCGACCGAGTCCCCTCGCCCCGCTTGCGGGGAGAGGGCTAGGGTGAGGGGCAATCCTCAGGTCGATGTTCAGATCGGCTCGCCCGACAAGAGCCGCGGATCCGCCTCGCTGGCAATCCCGGCCGCCTGGCGAATGAAGAAATTCTTGAGAGACGGCAGCCGGTCGACCAGACCGAGGCCGAAGTCGCGGGCGATGCGAACCGGAGTGATATCGTTGGAAAACAGCCGGTTGAGCACGTCGGTCGTCACCCCCATGCGGAAGGTGTCGAACCGCCGCCAGCTCTGGTAGCGCTCGAGCACGGCGAGCGAGCCGATGTCGAGCCCGAGGCGATCCGCCTCGACGATCGTTTCCGCCAACGCCGCCACGTCCTTGAAGCCGAGATTGAGCCCCTGCCCCGAGATCGGATGAATGCCGTGGGCCGCGTCCCCGGCAAGCGCGAAACGTGGTTTGACAAAATCGCGCGCAAGCGTCAGCCCCAGCGGAAAGGCCCGCCGTCCGCCGACCACCTTCAGGTGCCCGAGCTTGTGGCCGAAGCGGCGCTCCAACTCTTCCTCGAACAGGAAATCGTCGCCGGCGACCAGGCGTTCGGCGTCCTCGGTACGCTCGGTCCAGACCAGCGACGAGCGGTTGTTCTTGAGCGGCAGGGTCGCAAACGGACCGGCCGGCAGGAAATGCTCCTCCGCCGTGCCTTCGTGCGGCCGTTCGTGTTCGACCGTCGTGACGATGCCGGACTGGCCGTAGTCGAATTCGACCGTCTTGATGCCGGCAGCATCGCGCAGCTTGGAGCGTACGCCGTCACAGGCGACGAGCAGGCGCGCTTCCAGTTCTTCGCCGTCGGCGAGCGTGATGGCGACCGCATGGTCGCCGCTTTTAAAGGTTTCGACCATCGTCGACTGACGATTGACGACGCCAAGGTCCTCGCACGCCCCGCGCAGCGCGCCGACCATTGCCGTGTTCGGCACCATATGGGCGAAGGGCCGGCCATCGCCGCTGTCGCCATCGAAGGTCAGGAACACAGGGCGCACCGGATCGGCCGCCTTTGAATCGGTAATCACCATGCGGCGGATCGGCTCCGCCTCCGGCACGATCTGATCCCAGACGCCAAGCACGTCGAGCATGCGTTCGGCAGCCGACGCAACCGCCGAGGCGCGCTGGTCCTTCTTCCAGGCGCCTTCCGGCGCGCCGTCGATCACCATGACGCTGAGATGCGGCGCCGCCTTTTTCAGGGAAACGGCGAGCGAAAGGCCGACATAGCCGCCACCGGCAATCAAGACATCGAGCATCGGCTTTCTCCGTCGCACTTGAGCATCGTTTTATGTCTATATAGATCAATGCCATCGACGTTCCTACCATCGGAGACAGCCGAAATGTCGCGCCCTACCGAGACCGCCACACCCATGGATGCGCTGCTCGCCATTCTCGATATCGAGAAGCTGGAGGAAAACCTGTTCCGCGGCTTGAGCCCGCAGGTCGGCTGGCAGCGGGTCTTCGGCGGCCAGGTCATCGGCCAAGCACTGGTGGCGGCCCAGCGCACCGTCGACGCGGACCGCTTCGTCCATTCGCTGCATGCCTATTTCATGCGGCCGGGCGATCCATCCGTGCCGATCATCTACGAGGTAGACCGTATCCGCGACGGTTCGAGCTTCGCCACAAGGCGCGTCGTCGCCATCCAGCACGGCAAGGCGATCTTCTCGATGTCCGCCTCTTTCCAGTACGACGAGGACGGTTTCGACCACCAGATCGAAATGCCGAAACTCGCCATGCCGGAAACCCTGCCGGGCGAACAGGAGCTGAAGGAGAAATTCCTCGTGCATGCGCCGGAAGCGATCCGGCGCTACTGGGAGCGGCCGCGACCGATCGAGATCCGCCCGGCCTCGCTGCACCACTATTTCATCCGTAACGACGGCAAGCCGATCCAGGACGTCTGGGTCAAGGCGGTCGGCACGGTTCCGGACGAGCGCCATATCCAGGCGGCCATCCTTGCCTATCTCTCCGACATGACCCTGCTCGACACCTCGCTCTATGCGCACGGCACCTCGGTCTTCGATCGGAACCTGCAGGTCGCGAGCCTCGATCACGCCATGTGGTTCCACCGCCCCTGCAAGATGGACGACTGGCTGCTCTATACCCAGGACAGTCCGAGTGCACATGGTGCCCGCGGGATGACCAGAGGCAGCCTTTTTACGCGTTCCGGCGTGCTGATCGCCTCCGTCGCCCAGGAAGGGCTGATCCGGAAAAAGGCAACTGAATAGAAAACGGGCAGTTTTTTCAATCTGCCTATTTTTTAATCTTCTAAATTGACGATTTTTTGATGCGCCGCAGCATTGTCGCTGCGGCGTCCGTTTTTCCCATTGTTTTTCATAGACTTAGAACAGACATCCGAATCTGGCACGCCCCTTGAATGTCATTATCCGGTTGCACGGCGCACTGGCGCTCCGCAGCAAGGAGAGATGGCCTCCTCCGGAGGCGAACAAGGATGAAACCAGATGAAAATTGTGATGGCCATTATCAAGCCGTTCAAGCTCGATGAGGTTCGCGAAGCCCTCACTGCTGTCGGCATCCAGGGCCTGACCGTGACCGAAGTCAAAGGCTACGGCCGCCAGAAGGGACACACCGAAATCTACCGCGGCACCGAATATGCCGTCAGCTTCCTGCCGAAACTGAAGATCGAAATCGCCGTTCCCTCGGAGCTCGTCGACATGGCGGTGGAAGCGATCGCCGCAGCCGCCAAGACCGGCCAGATCGGCGACGGCAAGATCTTCGTCTACGCCATTGACCATGCCGTGCGCATCCGCACCGGCGAAACCGATTCAGAAGCGTTGTAAATCACGCCGTTCAGGGAGCACTACTCGATGTCATCTACGAAACTTTCCACCTCTCTTGGACGCCTCGGCGCGCTGACGGCCGCCTTGCTTGCGCCGGTTGTCGCCTTCGCACAGGAAACAGCACCGGCTGCAACGGAGGCTGTTGCCGCCGTCCCGGTTCCCGACAAGGGCGATACCACCTGGATGCTCTTGTCCACCATTCTCGTGCTCCTCATGACCGTTCCGGGCCTTGCGCTCTTCTACGGCGGCCTGGTGCGCGCCAAGAACATGCTGTCGGTTCTGATGCAGGTACTGATGATCACCGCGATCGTCATGATTATCTGGGTCACCTACGGCTACTCGCTGGCCTTCACTGACGGCGGCTCGCTCAACCCGTTCGTCGGCGGCTTTTCGAAGATGTTCCTTGCCGGCGTTGATACGACAACGCTCGCCGAGAGCTTCTCCAAGGGCGTGTTCATCCCCGAATATGTCTTCGTGGTGTTCCAGATGACCTTCGCCTGCATCACGCCGGCGCTGATCGTCGGCGCCTTTGCCGAGCGCATCCGGTTTTCGGCCGTCGTCCTGTTCGTCATTCTCTGGGTCACTTTCGTCTACTTCCCGATCGCCCACATGGTCTGGTTCTGGGGCGGCCCGAGCGCCTACACGGCTCCGACCGGCCTGATTTTCTCCTTCGGCGCTATCGACTTTGCCGGCGGTACCGTGGTCCACATCAATGCCGGTATTGCCGGCCTCGTCGGCGCCATTCTGCTCGGCAAGCGTACGGGCTTTAAGAGGGAAATCATGGCTCCGCATTCGATGACGCTCACGATGGTCGGCGCATCGCTGCTCTGGGTCGGCTGGTTCGGCTTCAACGCCGGCTCCAACCTTGAAGCCAACGCCTATGCCGGCCTCGCGATGATCAATACATTCCTCGCAACTGCCGCTGCCATCATCTCCTGGGCGGTCGTCGAAACGCTCGTCCGCAGCAAGGCTTCGATGCTTGGTGCGGCCTCCGGTGCCGTCGCCGGTCTCGTCGCGATCACGCCGGCCGCTGGCTTTGCCGGCCCGATGGGCGCGATCGTGCTCGGTCTCATCGTCTCCCCCGTCTGCTACTTCTTCGTCGACGTCGTGAAGAACAAGTTCAACTACGACGACAGCCTTGACGTCTTCGGCGTTCATGGCGTCGGCGGCATCCTCGGCGCGATCGCCACGGGCATTCTTGTCAATCCGGCGCTCGGCGGTGCCGGCATCGTCGACTACTCGACCGCGGATTTCGCGGCGGGCTATCCCGGCGTGGCAACCCAGGTCCTGGCGCAGCTCAAGGGCGTACTCGTCACCGTCGTCTGGTCCGGCATCGGTTCGCTCATCATCTTCAAGATCGTGGACGCGATCGTCGGCCTGCGTGTCTCCGTCGAAGCCGAGCGCGAAGGCCTCGACCTCTCGTCCCACGGCGAAGCCGCCTACCACATCTAAGCGGATTGCAGCGTCGAATCTGGCGCCGCTCATAGTCCCGTCGCGATCCGTCTGATGCGGATCGCCCTTGGCCCGGATCGAAAGGTCCGGGCTTTTTCATGCCGATCTTCAGGTCAACCACCGCTATTTTAGCGGCAACTACGCATGGTTAATGTCGCATTAACCGTACTCCGCTTAGGTTGATTCTATGGCGCGCAATGCGCCCTAGAGATCGAGACGGGCAGCAGGCAACATGAGCAGAAGCAATCAGGCAACGCTTGACAGCCGTTCCAACCGGTTCGTGCTAACCACCTTCGTTTGGCGACAGATCGCGTCGCTGGCGGGCTTTGCGCTGTTCGGCGCATTGGCGCTGGCCGTCGCGGCGCTATCGACATGGAACGTCGCCGACCCGAGCTTCTCCTACGCCACATCGGAAGCACCGACCAACGTGCTTGGTTATCCGGGTGCGGCCTTTGCCGATATCTTCATGCAGTTCTTCGGCCTTGCCAGCGTCGTCGCCCTTCTGCCGGCTGTCGCCTGGGCGCTGGTGCTGATCAGCGGCAAGCGCTTCGACAAGACCTTCAAGCGCCTTGGCGTCTGGTTCATCGGCTCCGTGCTTGCCGGCGCGGCGCTGAGCTGCGTCCCCGCCCCGATCACCTGGCCGCTGCCCAACGGCCTCGGCGGCGTCTTCGGCGACATGATTCTTCGCTTCCCGGCACTCTTCACCGGCGCCTTCCCGACCGGCACGCTCGCGACCGTACTCGCCTGCATCTTCGCCGCACCGGCCGCCTGGTGCCTGATCTACAGCGCCGGCCTCATCGGCGTCAGCGATGAAGAGGAAGACGAAGAGGTTGTCGAGCCGACGCCGAGCAAGGCGCGCACCGTTCGCGACGAGCTGGACGAGGACGACAGCGAGGGCCCCTTCACCCTGCTGATGGGCTCCTTCGCCCATATGCGCTACACCATGCACGCACGCGTGCGCCGCATTTTCGGCATGAGCGGCACGCGCAGTTCGCCCAAGCGCCAGTATGACGAGCCTTACGATTTCAACAACGACGAGTTCGGCACGCTGAACGAGCCGGTTCGGCCGAAGCCGATGGCCGCCGGCGACCGCATCGAACCCTCGCTCGACCGCTCCGAACGCCGCATCGTCACGCCGCCGCCGATCATGGCCGATGACGAGGACGACGACATGCCCTTCGACATCGACGAGCGTCGCCCCGCCGGCATCCTGCCCGACGACGAAGACGACGATCCGGCAGCCGACTGGGCGCCGCGGGCAGCACCGCCGAAGCAGGGTCTGCCGAAGTCGGGCTCGCGCGTGGCAACGCCGGCTCCCCGTCCGAAGACTGGCCAGCGGATCGAGCGTGAAGCCCAACGCTCCTTCGTCGAGGACGATGGCGACTTCACGCTGCCGCCAATGCATTTCCTTGCGGAACCGAAGAACGTCGGCCGCGACGCATCGCTCTCACCGGACGCGCTTGAACAGAATGCCCGCATGCTCGAGGGTGTGCTTGAGGACTTTGGCGTCAAGGGCGAGATTATCCACGTCCGCCCCGGCCCGGTCGTAACCCTCTATGAACTGGAGCCGGCGCCCGGAATCAAGTCGTCCCGCGTCATCGGCCTTGCCGATGACATCGCCCGCTCGATGAGCGCGATCGCTGCCCGCGTCGCCGTCGTTCCCGGCCGCAACGCCATCGGCATCGAACTGCCGAACCAGCGGCGCGAGACCGTCTACCTGCGTGAGCTCATCGGTTCGCGCGACTTCGAGACCTCCAAGGCGCGCCTCGCCATGGCGCTCGGCAAGACGATCGGCGGCGAACCCGTGGTCGCCGATCTCGCCAAGATGCCGCATCTGCTCGTCGCCGGTACCACCGGTTCGGGTAAGTCGGTGGCGATCAACACCATGATCCTGTCGCTGCTCTATCGCCTGCGCCCGGACCAGTGCCGGCTGATCATGATCGACCCGAAGATGCTCGAACTCTCCGTCTATGACGGCATTCCGCACCTGCTTTCGCCCGTCGTCACCGACCCGAAGAAGGCGGTGGTCGCGCTGAAGTGGACGGTGCGCGAGATGGAAGAGCGCTACAAGAAGATGTCGAAAATCGGCGTACGCAACATCGACGGCTTCAACAGCCGCGTCGAGCAGGCGCTTGCCAAGGGCGAGCAGATCACCCGCACGGTGCAGACCGGCTTCGACCGCCAGACGGGCGAAGCCATGTACGAGACCGAGGAATTCGACCTCACGCCGCTGCCCTACATTGTCGTCATCATCGACGAAATGGCCGACCTGATGATGGTCGCCGGCAAGGATATCGAAGGCGCCGTCCAGCGTCTCGCCCAGATGGCGCGTGCCGCCGGCATCCACGTGATCATGGCAACGCAGCGCCCTTCGGTCGATGTCATCACCGGCACGATCAAGGCTAACTTCCCGACCCGTATCTCGTTCCAGGTCACCTCGAAGATCGACAGCCGTACGATCCTTGGCGAACAGGGTGCCGAACAGCTGCTCGGCATGGGCGACATGCTCTACATGGCCGGCGGCGGTCGCATCCAGCGCGTCCACGGTCCCTTCGTCTCCGACACCGAGGTCGAAGAGGTCGTCGCCTATCTGAAGACCCAGGGCGTGCCGCAATATCTCGACGCGATTACCGAGGATGATGACGAGGATGGCGAAGGCGGCGGCCCGGCCGGCACCTCCAATCTCGCCGATTCGGACGACCCTTACGACCAGGCGGTCGCCGTCGTCCTGCGTGACGGCAAGGCTTCCACGTCCTACGTTCAACGGCGCCTCGGGATCGGTTACAATCGTGCCGCCTCGCTGATCGAGCGCATGGAGCAGGAAGGCATCATCGGCCCGGCGAACCACGCCGGAAAACGCGAAATACTGGTTCCGACCGAGGAATAAAGCAATTTCGGCAGGATCTCGGGGCATTTTTCGTCCGGATTTACGCCGATAGATCAACACGGCAATCCCGCACCGGATTGCGGGGCCGAACTGGTAACGGTCATGTGAGAGCGCGAGCCCTAAAGCTCGAAAGTAGCGCCTTGAAGGCGCCGCACTTGCGCTCCAGATGATCCGTAAATGAAGGAGACTGAGATGACAGAGACCAAGAACGGCGAGCGCAACCACCCGGTAATTTCGCGCCGCCTCTTCGTGTGCGGGCTTGCGGCATTCGCCGGCATCGGCGGCACCGGTCTCGACATCGCTGAGGCCTTCGCCCAGGCGCCGAGAGCCGCCCAGAAGATCGCCGATCACTTCTCCTCGGTAAAGACGATGGCCGGCGAGTTCGTGCAGTTCGGCCCGCGCGGCGAGCAGACCGGCGGGAAGTTCTATATCCGCCGCCCCGGCCGCATCCGCTTCAACTACGAGGCCCCCTCGCCGATGCGTGTCATTGCCGACGGCAAGTCGGTGGTCATCGGCAATATGAAGCTCAAGACCTGGGACATCTATCCGCTGTCGAAGACACCGCTCAATCTGCTGCTCAGCGAGAAGATCGACCTGACCGGCAAGATGGTGCGCGACGTCAAGGAAGAGTCCGACCTCATCACCATCGTGCTTGGCGACCGCTCGATCTTCGGCGATTCGACCATCACCATGATGTTCGACCCGAAGACCTATGATCTGCGCCAGTGGACGATCACCGATGCGCAGAAGAAGGACACATCGGTCATGATCTTCAATGTCCAGACCGGGATGGCGCTGGACGACAAGGTCTTCCAGATCCCCTACGACGAGGTCCGTAACAAGCGGGGCGGCTGAGCGATTCAAGCGCTACGAACCTATACGCGCCCACAAGACGCGCGGTTTAGTGCGGCCTTCTTCATGCATTCCTTGTCCCGGCGCGCCGGACCTGCTTAAAGCTCGGGTCAAACATCCATCCCGAGCCGGCGTTCCCTTCGCAAGCGTCCGGCCCCAGCCGATCAGGGAATGACGCATGGCCCTTTCCGTCGCCACTTGGAACATCAACTCCGTTCGCCTGCGCATGCCGCTGGTCGAGCATCTCCTGAAGACCTGGCAACCCGACATCCTCTGCCTACAGGAAACCAAGTGCCCGAACGACCAGTTCCCTTCCAAGCCGCTGAAAGCGCTCGGCTACAATCATATCGAGATGCACGGCCAGAAGGGCTATCACGGCGTGGCGACGATCTCGCGCCTGCCCCTGCATGAGCTCAGCGACCGCCGCGACTATTGCGGCGTCGGCGACGCCCGCCACCTCTCGGTTGTTTTCGAGGCCGGCGGCAAGAAGATCCGTCTGCATAATTTCTATGTCCCGGCGGGCGGCGACGAGCCGGACCGCAGCATCAACCCGAAATTTGGCCACAAGCTCGATTTCGTCGAAGAGATGAAGCTGCTGCATGCGGAAGCCGAGGCTGGCATCTCCTCGATCCTCGTCGGCGACCTCAACATCGCGCCGCTGGAAGACGACGTCTGGTCGCACAAGCAGCTCCTGAAGATCGTCAGCCATACGCCCATCGAAACCGAAGGCCTGACGACGGTGATGAACGGCGGCGGCTGGGTCGACCTGATGCGCCAACACACACCGTCCCCGACCAAGCTCTACACCTGGTGGAGCTACCGGGCGAAGGACTGGGAAGCTGCCGACCGCGGCCGCCGGCTCGACCACATCTGGTCCTCCGCGGACCTGGCGCCGGCGCTGAAGCACGTCGATATCCTGCGCGAAGCGCGCGGCTGGGAACGCCCCTCCGACCACGTGCCCGTCATCGCGCATTTCGATATCTGACCGCTTCTCACCAAGCGGCGGCACGCGCCTTGAGCGCTTGTCGTTTTCATCAAGATAAACATGACTAAAAGAATCATATTTTTCTTGATGCGCATTTCCAAACGGACTATCCCTCTTTTCGGGCGGCGGGGACACCGCCTCCGACGGCAGATCAGCCGTCGTTTTCACTAGATCACGATGATTGTGGGTCGTTCGACCCACAATCATAAACGTGATCGATTCTCAGAAATGAGAGCGAGATGCGGGCGGAAAACCGCACGCACTTTTCCTCATCTCGCTCGGATATTGGGGCGCTTTGCTCTCGCCGGAGGGCTTTCGTGCGCCCGCAAGAGGGCCAGACATGCGAAAGACCTTGCCGATCCACTTCATGCGCGCGTCGCGCCGCGCGCTCTCCGCAAGCACCGTCCTGGCTGCAAGCGCTGCCGCCGTATTCCTTTCGTCGACTGCGGCCTATGCGCAGTCGGCCGAAAGCCAGAAGACGACACGGCTGGAAAAAATCGAGGTGACGGCCGGCAAGACAGCCGCGACGATCGCTGAGGATAACGATACAATCGTGCCGACGCGCAACGTCTCGGCGCTGAAGACCGACACGCCGCTGATCGAAACGCCCCGCTCCGTCTCGGTGGTCACGCGCAAGGAACTCGAAGAGCGCGGCGTGCAGGACATGATCCAGGCGACGCGTTACGCCGCCGGCGTCACCACCGGCGCCTTCGGCTTCGATCCGCGCTTCGACCAGATCTACATCCGCGGCTTCGAGACGACGACGACCGGTGACTTCCGCGACGGCCTGCGCCAGCCCTACATGAACTACGGAACCTTTCCGACGGAGGTCTACGGCCTCGAACGAATCGAGATCGTCAAGGGTCCGGTCTCGGTCATGTACGGCGCGGCCGGCGTCGGCGGCATCGTCAATCGCATATCGAAGATGCCCGAGGAGGAGACGCACCGCGAGGTCGAGCTGCAATATGGCACGATCGGACGCACCCAGGCCGCCTTCGACATCGGCGGGCCGGCAACGGCCGATGGCGATTTTCTCTATCGCATCGTCGGGCTCCTCAGGAACGGCGAGACCAACTACGACGTCGCCGACGACCGCTACCTGCTGCAGCCCTCCTTTACCTGGAAGCCCGACGAGGGCACGTCGCTGACCGTCTATGGTCTCGCGCAGAAAGGCGAGAGCGACGCCAGCCCGCGGGTGCTCGAACATGATGGCCGGCTTCTGCGCTACAGCGACCCGGACTACGACTATCAGAAGGTTCGGCAGTATCAGGCCGGCTACAAATTCGAGCACGAATTCGACAATAGCCTGACCTTCCGCCAGCACGGCCGCGTCAGCGATCTCGATCTGAGAGCCCGTTACCTGCAGTTCGGGACTGAGGTGGCACCCGACGTCTTCGATCGCTCGCCCGTCGCCATCAAGGACGACCAGCGCGCCTACCAGATCGACAATCAGCTCGAGGCCATCTTCGATACCGGCGCAGTCTCGCACACGCTCCTGACCGGCCTCGACTATACGTGGATCACCTCCGATTTCGGTCTCGGCTTCGGAGCCGTCGATCCGGCCTATCGTTTCGATCTCAACAACCCCACCTTTGGGATCAGCGGCCCGACGCCTGCGCTCACCAGCTTCAGCGGGCGGGATCTTCGGCAGACCGGCATCTACATCCAGGACCAGGCGGAGTTCGGCAACTGGCGCGCCGTCGGCGGCCTTCGTTATGACTGGGTCGACCAGACGAGCACCGACAAGAACATCGGCGTCGTCGACCGCAAGGACGATGGCGAACTCACCGGCCAGGCTGGTCTTCTCTATCTCTTCGACAGTGGCATCGCACCCTATGCCAGCTACAGCACCTCCTTCGTGCCGCGCACCGAACTTTCGGCCGACGGCAGAGTGCTTGATCCGACGACCGGCGAGCAGATCGAGCTTGGCGTGAAATACCAGCCGGAAGGCGGGGCCTATTCGCTGAGTGCGGCCTACTACCGGATCGTCGAAACCGGTGCTGCGCAATACGTATCGGACGCATCGCTTCCCGTCGGCTATTACTACAAGTCGGCAGGCGAGGTGACGACCAACGGTTTCGAACTGGAAGGACGCCGGGAGTTCGACAACGGCCTGAGCGTCATCGCCGCCTACACCTACAACGACGCCGAAATCACCGGGAATGTCGACCCGTCGCTGATCGGCAACGTGCCGTCGACGAAGCCGCGCCATGTCGCATCGCTGTGGGTCAATTATCTGCTGCCCGACGACACGCAGCTTGCGGGCCTGAGCCTCGGCGGCGGCGTGCGCCTGGCATCAAGCTCCTACACATCCGATGCCAATACCGCCAGGAACGGTGGTGCCGTCTATTTCGACGCCTCGATCGCCTACGACTTCAGCGTCAAGAACCCCGACCTCGACGGGCTGTCGCTCGCCGTCAGCGCCACCAATCTCGGCGATCGCCGCGAAGAGGTCTGCACCGATGGCTATTGCTATTTCGGCCAGGGCCGCACGGTACTCGGTTCGCTGAAATATCGGTGGTAGCAGCCGGAAGCCGTTACTTACTTCAAACAAAGCGGCCGGCGAGCGCGCCGGCCCGGCGGATCATCGCCTGCAGGTTCTCGCGGATGCGGGCTTCGACGAGCTCTGCCACTTCCGGGTACTCTTCCAACATGCGGCGGAAGAGCGGCCGGTTGATGCGGATGACCTCGCTGTCTTCCTCGGCGGTCGCCGTGAACTTGCGTTCGACCATCGAGATCAGCGCCAGTTCCGACAGCAGCGCCCCGCGGCCGACCGTCGAAACCGTCGCCTCGGAACCATCGACGCCAACTTTCGACAAGGACAGGCTGCCGCTGGCAATGGCAAAGGCGCAATCCGCCGGCGCCCCTTCGCGAAACAGTTCCTGCCCCTTGAAGATGCGACGTCGCTCCGCTCCAAAGGCGATCAGCCGCAGCTTGTCCTCGCTGATATCGGCAAACAGCGGGACGTTGGACAGAAGCACGATATCGTCGTTGAGCGCCAAACGGCTAACCTCCCGAAATCACGGCACCCGACCCCAAGCGAGCCGGATCGCGCACGATCAGTCTAGATGACATGGAGCAGGATTCGGGCGGCAAACCGCTTCGCACCTTCCCCACCCCGGCTACGGTACGATCTTGTAGCCGCCGTTCTCTGTCACCAAAATCTCGGCATTGGAAGGGTCCCGCTCGATTTTCTGGCGCAGCCGGTAGACGTGGGTTTCGAGCGTGTGTGTCGTGACGCCGGAATTGTAGCCCCAGACCTCTTCGAGCAGCACGTCGCGCGTCACCACTTTCTGGTCGGCGCGGTAGAGGTAGCGGATGATCGCCGCTTCCTTCTCGGTGAGGCGGATCTTCTGGCCGTTTTCCAGCGTCAGCAGCTTCTGGCTGGGCTTGAACGTATAGGGCCCGACGCTGAAGGTCGCATCCTCGCTCTGTTCATGCTGGCGCAACTGCGCACGGATACGGGCAAGCAGCACGGCGAAGCGGAACGGCTTCGTGACATAGTCGTTGGCGCCGGCCTCGAGACCGAGGATCGTATCCGAATCGGTGTCGTGCCCGGTCAGCATGATGATCGGCGCCTTGAAGCCGCCCTTGCGCAGAAGCTTCACCGCCTCGCGGCCATCCATGTCGGGCAAGCCGACATCCATGATCAAGAGGTCCACCTGCTGCGCCCGCGCGGTCTGGATGCCCTTGCCGGCGGTCGCTTCCTGGATGAGATCGAACTCTTCATAGAGTGAGAGCTGCTCGACCAATGTCTCGCGCAGGTCATTGTCGTCATCGACAAGAAGAATGGTACGGGTCGCCATGGGACAATTCCTGTTTGCTTCCGTTTTCAAACTAGCTCAAATGCCCGTGTTGGCAAGCGAGCCAGCGTCGGTAAGTCCTTATACCTGCAACCGTGCTTATGGTGCCGCCCAAATCACGGGCAAAGCAAAAATCCGTGAGAATGATGCGCAAGAAAACGTCGGGAAAAAGACCAGCCAAGTCCATCATCACAGTCCGCCCGGCGCCGCGCGATCGAAAGCGGGCCCTGGTGTGTTTCGATGGCCGCGTCGAGCAGGCGGCGATCGGACGAAGCGGCATTACCAGCCTGAAGCGTGAAGGCGACGGCGCCACGCCGCGTGCCGCCATGAAGCTGATCGGCGGCTATGTCAGGCGCGATCGTCTCTTTCTGCCGCCGACACCACTGCCGACGCGCGCGACGCGCAAGGACATGCTCTGGTGCGACGCCCCAGGTCACGCCCAATACAACCGTCCGGTCATGGCACCTTTCTCACCGAGCCACGAAGAGATGATGCGCGAAGACGGGCTCTACGACATCTGCCTGGTGATGGACTGGAACCTCCTCGCACGCCGTCGAAATGCCGGTTCGGCGATCTTCTTCCACCTGATCCGGCCGGGTTATGAACCGACGCAGGGCTGCGTCGCGGTCAGCCTGCCCGCCATGTCGCGGCTGATGCCTCATATGCGGCGCGGCACCGTCGTGCGGGTGCTTTGATCCAGGCCTGCAAACAACTCAGTCGAGCGAGCGCGGGGTCACAAAACGCGCGAGTTTGGCGCCGCCGGGCATAAGCTCACGCCAGCCCACAGCTTCGAACTCGAGCACCGCAAGGGCGGCCGTCGGAAACTTGTCCGCCATGCGTATGCGCAGATCCGCATCGCCGGAGCCGACGAGTTCGTGCGCCAGATCTTCCATGCCGGGATTATGGCCGACGATCAGCAAAGTCCTGACAGCCGGATCCGTCGCGCGCAGAACGCTCAGGATCTGCGAGGCGCCCACCTCGTAGATCGCACGGGTATTCTCGACCGCGACCTCGGACGACAGGGCGGACGCCACCAATTGCCAGGTCTCTTGCGCGCGCTTGGCGGTCGAAACCAGTGCAAGATCCGGCACGAGCTTATGCCGGGCTATGTACTTTCCCATCAGCGGCGCCGCCTTGCGACCACGCTCGCCGAGCGGACGATTAATATCGGCGACACCATCGGGCCAGGCGGATTTGGCATGGCGCAACAGCATCAGGCAGTAGCTTTGTGCAGGCAGATCGTCGCTCATCCGTCGTCCTCCCAAACGCCCTTCGGCCAACCGTTCCTACTGCATGTTTCCTTTAATCGTAGCCGATTTAAGGACAAAAACATGCAGCAATTCAAAGTGCTACAGCGACCTTTGCGCGTCTGATAAGACGCGCGGCGCTGTAGACTTGTGAGCAGGCAGCTTAGCGCAATTCGCCGACCCGCGCGGGGCGCCGACGTGCGGACAACAAAAAAGGCCGCCCCGAGGGGCGGCCATTTGCGCCGGAAAAGCTCAGATCCGGCTTATTTCCATTCGCGGATGTCGACGAAGTGACCCGAAACCGCAGCGGCCGCCGCCATTGCCGGCGAGACCAGATGCGTGCGCCCCTTGAAGCCCTGACGTCCCTCGAAGTTGCGGTTCGACGTGGACGCGCAACGCTCGCCCGGCTTCAGCCGGTCGTCGTTCATCGCCAGGCACATGGAGCAGCCCGGCTCGCGCCAGTCGAAGCCGGCTTCCTTGAAGATCTTGTCGAGGCCTTCGGCTTCCGCCTGTTCCTTGACGAGGCCCGAGCCCGGAACGATCATTGCCGAAACCGTCGAAGCAACCTTGCGGCCTTCCACCACCTTGGCAACTTCACGCAGGTCCTCGATGCGGCCGTTGGTGCAGGAGCCGATGAAGACGCGGTCGATACCGATGTCGGTGATCTTGGTACCCGGCTTCAGGCCCATATAGTCGAGCGCACGCCACTTGGAGGCGCGCTTGGTTTCTTCCTG
Source organism: Sinorhizobium sp. NFACC03 (assembly GCF_900103435.1). NCBI lineage: Bacteria > Pseudomonadati > Pseudomonadota > Alphaproteobacteria > Hyphomicrobiales > Rhizobiaceae > Sinorhizobium > Sinorhizobium sp. NFACC03. The sequence continues at coordinate 50,183 of NZ_FMXF01000006.1, read as the reverse complement.
GATCTCGTCCGGGTTGGGCACGATACCCTGAACCGAAATCACGTCTTCCGGAGAGGAACCCCAGGAAACGATCGGCGGCAGGTTGGCAGCATCGAGCACGACGACGCGATCATAATGGGCGCCCTCGTCCGTGTGCAGCGTCTTCCAGTAGTCGAGCGCCATGTCCCAGGCCTTGCCCTTCGGCGCGCGCGGCTTGTCCTTGATATAGGCAAACGTCGTCTCGTCCGGCGCGATCAGGCCGGCGCGGGCGCCGCCTTCGATCGTCATGTTGCAGATGGTCATGCGACCTTCCATCGATAGCGAGCGGATCGCTTCGCCGGCAAATTCGATGACGTGGCCGGTACCGCCGGCCGTGCCGATCTCGCCGATGATGGCAAGAATGATGTCCTTGGCGGTGACGCCGGGCGGAAGCTGGCCGTCGACGCGCACCAGCATGTTCTTCGCCTTCTTCTGGATCAGCGTCTGGGTGGCGAGCACGTGCTCGACCTCGGACGTGCCGATGCCGTGCGCCAGCGAACCGAAGGCGCCGTGCGTCGAAGTGTGGCTGTCACCGCAGACGATGGTCATGCCCGGCAGGGTGAAGCCCTGCTCCGGGCCGACGATGTGCACGATGCCCTGGCGCTTGTCGTTCTCGGAGTAGTATTCGACGCCGAACTCGGCGGCGTTCTTGGCCAGCGCCTCGACCTGGATGCGGCTTTCCTCGTTCTTGATGCCGAGGTGGCGGTCAGGCGAGGTCGGAACGTTGTGGTCGACGACGGCAAGCGTCTTTTCCGGGGCGCGGACCTGGCGGCCGGCCATGCGCAGGCCTTCGAAGGCCTGCGGGCTCGTCACTTCGTGAACGAGGTGACGGTCGATGTAGAGAAGACAGGTGCCGTCTTCCTGTTCGTTGACCAGGTGGTCGTCCCAGATTTTGTCATAGAGGGTACGCGGTGCGCTCATGGCGGTATATCCATCGAGTTTTTCAAAAGGTAGGGAAAGCCGGCGGCAGGGCGGCCGGAAACACTGATCAGCAGATCAGGATAGGCGGCTTGTGAGCGCCCCGTGGACGCGCGCAAAGAAGCGTGCCGGCAGGCGCTTGTGATCCTGCAGCACGACGATTTTCTGTTCGCGACATCCGAATTTGGATTCCATGAGCGCGTTCATATCAATTTTTTGACAGGTCGGCAATTGGCGTGATCGCGCTCAGCGGGCCTCCGCGCGCCGCAGCCGCCGCTCCAGACCCCGCAATCCCAGCGACAGACCAATAGTCAGCACCAGATAGACATAGGCGACGATCGAATAGGTCTCGAAGAAGCGAAAGGAACCGGAAGCATAGACCTTGCCCATCTGCGTAATGTCGGCGACGCCGAGCACCGAGACGAGCGAGGAATCCTTGACCATGGCGATGAAGTCGTTGCCAAGAGGCGGCAGGATCACCCGGATTGCCTGCGGAAAGACGACCAGGCGAAAGCGCTGGTAGCGCGAGAGCCCGAGCGCCTTGGCCGCCTCGATCTGTCCCTTGTCGACCGAGAGGATGCCGGCCCGGAACACTTCGGCAATGAAGGCGGAATAGCCGATCATCAAGGCGATGATCGCCCGCCACATCAGCGATATGTCGCGAACGACGAAGGGCTCGATCCAGCCGGCGCCGATCAACGGCGCGCAGATGAAATTGGCGGCGACGACAAGCGCCGGCGCCCCGACGAAGGCGATATAGAAGAGAAGCACAAGGATCGGCACACCGCGAATGATCTCGGTGTAGAAGCGCGCGATCTGCCGGAGCGACGAGTGCTCGGACAGCGCCATCAGCGCAATACCGAGGCCGAGCGTCGTCGCCAAAACAAAGCCCATGAGCGTTACGAAGACGGTGACGCCAAGGCCTTTGAAGACGACGGTGAAGACCTCGGAGAAGATGTCATTGCTGACGATCACGGCGGCAAGCGCCACCGCGATCACAAGAAGGGCGACCAACCACCAGGGATAGTCGCCCTTGCCGGACATGTCAGGAGATTGCGGAGCGGCCATAGCCTCGGATCAGCCGCCCATCTTGTATTCGAGGAACCACTTCTTATCGAGGGCATCGAAGGTGCCGTCTTCCTTCAGCGCCTTGATCGCGGCGTTGACCGGAGCAACGAGGTCCGAGCCCTTCGGGAAGATGAAGCCGAAATCCTCGGTGCCGAGCGGACCGCCGACGACCTTGAGCTTGCCTTCGGAGGAATCGACATAACCCTTGGCAGCGACGCTGTCGGTCAGAACCACGTCGACGTCGCCGGCCTTCAGCGCCTGGACAGTCGCACCGAAGGTCTCGAACAGCTTGATGCGTGGGTTCTGCTCGTTGCCGTCGAGCATTTCGTAGACGGCGGTGTAGAACGGCGAGGTGCCCGGCTGTGCGCCGACGAGACCGTCGGCAAAGGCGCCGAAGCTCTTGCCGTCGTTGAAACGGTTTTCATCGCTGCGCACCAGCATGAACTGCTGCGAGCGCATGTAGGGGTCCGAGAAGTCGACCTTCTCCTTGCGGTCGTCCTTGATGGTGATGCCGGTCATGCCGATCTGGTACTGGCCGTCATGCACTGCCTGGATCATCGCGTCCCAGCTGGTGTTCTGGTATTCGACCTTGAAATTCAACCGCTTGGCGATCTCGTTCATGGCGTCGTATTCCCAGCCTTTGGCCTCGCCGGTCTTGGGGTCGACGAACTGCAGCGGCGGGTAGGCGTTCTCCGTGACGACGACAACCGTCTTGCCGCCGAGATCGGGCAGATCGCTGGCAACAGCCGGTGCAGAAAATGCGAAAGGAACGGCAAGTGCAGCTGCGATGCCCGCAAGCACGTGGCGACGGATTGTCATTGGAGGGCTCCCGAAAAGTGTGGCAGCGGAAAATGTCACAAATTCCGTCGGAAAGACAAGCGCATAGTACCAAAAAAGAAAGGCGGCCTGAGGCCGCCTTTCCAACAATCCGAATGGATTGAAATCTTATTCCGCTGCAGCTTCTGCTGCCTTGGCTTCGGCGGCTTCTGCAGCGGCCTTGGCTTCTGCTGCTTCGGCTGCTGCCTTTTCGGCGGCGAGAGCCTGAGCTGCTGCGATCTTTTCAGCTTCGATGCGTGCCTTTTCCTCGGCAACGGCCTGGCGCTCGGCGTCGTTCAGCTTGCGGGCGCGCGTGCCGGTGTTCTCGACGATACGAGCCGACTTGCCGCGACGATCGCGCAGGTAGTAGAGCTTGGCGCGACGGACCTTACCGCGGCGAACAACTTCGACGCTTTCGACGAGCGGAGAGTAAACCGGGAATACGCGCTCGACGCCTTCGCCGTAGGAGATCTTGCGAACGGTGAAGCTTTCGTTGATGCCGCCGCCCGAACGAGCGATGCAGACGCCTTCATAGGCCTGAACGCGGGTACGGCTGCCTTCGACAACGCGGACGTTGACGCGCAGCGTGTCGCCGGCGGAGAATTCGGGGAGCGTGCGCTTGGCGGCAATCTTGGCGGCCTGTTCGGCTTCCAGCTGCTGGATGATGTTCATCGGTTTAACCTTTCAAGTTCTTCTGAAACAGCCAGAGCGCTCTCGATGAACCTGTCGGGCTTGCCTTCAGGTCTTGCCGGAAACCGGCAGGAGCGGATTCGCCATTCTTTGTTTTGGTCGACGGGCACAGAACCCGAACCGGGCCGGCACATACACCAATCGATCCGCCTTGTCATCCCCGGAAGCCATATTTTCTCGGCGATCCGCGGCAAGAAACGCCTTTCTATCAGAAAACCCGGATGGATGCATGCTCGATTGTCCGAGCGGACGGGCTTGCGGCCATCCCTGCCACCGGCTATCCCGAGCGTGGTGGGTCGGGGGAGACCATGCATATCTTTGAAGTGCTCATGCTGTTTGCGGCCGGCTTCCTGTCCGGCGTCGTCAATGCCATCGCCGGCGGCGGAACGTTCCTGACCTTCGGGGCGATGACGCTTGGCGGCCTGTCGCCGATCGTCGCCAACGCGACCTCGTCGATCATCCAGTTCCCGGGCTACATCACCTCGGCACTCGCCTATGCCAAGGAGATCCGCGCCGACAGACGATACGCCGTCCTGCTCGGCGTGATCTCGGCGCTCGGCGGCCTTGCCGGCGCACTGCTTCTCATCTCGCTTTCCAACGCCTCCTTTCGTGCTCTGGTGCCCTGGCTGCTGCTCGCCGCGACGGCGATCTTCGCCGCCGGGCCGCTCTTGAAGCCCAAGGCGCGCGTCGACGAGCATGCGATCAATCCGGCCGGCATCGGCGCCCAGTTCGTCACGTCCATCTATGGCGGCTTCTTCGGCGCCGGCATGGGCATCATGATGCTGGCGGTGTTGGGGCTGGCGACCGGCGGCGGCTATCACCGGCTGAACGCGCTCAAGAACTTCATCTCGATCGTGATTGCGGCAATCGCCATCGTCGTCTTCGCCGCCGGCGGCGTCGTCTCCTGGCTGCATGCGGCAATCATGGTGCCGGGGGCAGCACTTGGCGGCTACAGCGGCGTCTGGGCGGCTCGGAGGGTACCCCAAGCCGTCATCCGCGCGCTGGTGGTCGCCGTCGGCCTGCTGCTTGCCGCCTATTATTTCTTCACGGGCTGATCGAGAAGGTCGGGCCTGCGCTCGGCCGTCAGACGCCGCGCCTCTGCCTCGCGCCATTTGGCAATGGCGCCGTGATTGCCCGAGGTCAGCACCGCCGGGATCTCGCGCCCCTCGAATATCTGCGGGCGGGTGTAGTGCGGATGTTCGAGCAGGCCGCCCTCGAAGCTCTCATGCACGCCTGAAAGCTCATTGCCCATGACACCCGGCAGGATGCGCACCACGGCATCGAGCAGTGTCAGTGCCGCCGGCTCGCCGCCCGAAAGTATATAGTCGCCTATGGAAACCTCTTCGAGGCCGCGGGCATCGATCACCCGCTGGTCGACGCCTTCGAAGCGTCCGCAGACGATGACGACGCCAGGCCCGGCCGCGAGCTCGCGCACCCGCTCTTGCGTCAGCGGGCGACCGCGCGGGCTCATCAACAGCCGTGGACGGTCGTCACCCTCAGAGACATGGTCGATCGCGCGGGCCAGCACATCCGGCTTCAGCACCATGCCGGCTCCGCCGCCGGCCGGCGTGTCGTCGACGGTGCGGTGCTTGTCCTCTGCAAAATCGCGGATCTGCACCGGCTCGATCGACCATTGGCCGCGCTCTAGCGCCTTGCCCGAAAGGGACGCGCCGAGATGGCCCGGAAACATTTCGGGATAGAGCGTCAGGACAGTCGCGCGAAAAGTCATCGCCGCATCGCTCACTTGCGCTTGGCGGAAAACGGATTGCCCGAATCCTGGTCCTTGTCCTCGGAAAGACCGGCAGCCACCGGATCGACCAGTAGCTTGCCCGCTTCCAGGTCGATCTCCAGCACCGACCATTCGGTGAAGGGGATGAGCACCGGGCGTCTGCCCGGACCTTTCAGCTCCAGAAGATCGCCGGCGCCGAAATCGAAAACGCCGCTGACCTTGCCATAGCTGGTGCCATTGCCGTCGATCGCTTCCAGCCCTTCGAGATCGGCATAGAAGAACTCGTCCTCGTCGAGGTCGTCGTCCGGCAGGTTGTCCCGCTCGATGAACAGCTCAAGACCATTAAGCGCCTCGGCGGCGTTGCGATCGTTGACACCACGGAAGCGCACGATGACGACGTTCTTCGCCTCGCGGATTTCCAGCACCTCGAAAACACGTCCGTCGGCGCTGTGCAAATTGCCGTAGTCGCCGAGCGCCGTCGGGTCGTCAGTAAAGGATTTGACCCTGACCTCGCCGCGCAAGCCTTGCGCCGCGCCGATCGTCGCCATCAGAACCGGGTTTTCGAGTTTGCTCATCGTCCGCGTCCATTTCGGGAGTTCAGGGTGCACATAACGGAAAACGGGCGGCATGGAAATGCCACCCGTTTCCTTAAAGTCACGACAGGTTGGAAGCGGACGCGGACGGAAGCCCTTGCATCCCGCTTCAAACCATTTGCCGGCTATTATTCTGCGGCAGCTTCTGCAGCGGCAGCAGCGGCGTCTTCAGCCTTCTGCTTGGCTTCAGCAGCGCGCTCCTGAGCCTTCTTGCCCGGAACGGCCTTGGTCGGGTTGCTGCGAGCCGGACGCTTTGCGAGGCCAGCCTGGTCGAGGAAGCGCAGAACGCGGTCGGTCGGCTGGGCGCCCTGGGCGATCCAGTGAGCGATGCGCTCGGCGTCGAGCTCGACGCGCTTTTCGTCGTCCTTGCCGAGCATCGGGTTCCAGGAGCCGATCTTCTCGAGGAAGCGGCCGTCACGCGGGCTGCGGGCGTCAGCAACGACGATCTGGTAGTACGGACGCTTCTTGGAACCGCCACGGGCGAGACGAATTTTCAGTGCCATTTCAATTACTCCTTGCAGGCTTTCTTGACCGCTTCGTTCAAGCGGAATGGTTTGTGCCGGCGTTGCCCGCGTTGTGCGAGCGATCGGCGGCGATGGCTTCATGATGCCGGATGACTTCCTTGATGATGAAGTTCAGGAACTTCTCGGCGAAATCCGGATCCAGATTGGCATCCTTGGCCAGGCGGCGCAGGCGTTCGATCTGGTATTCTTCGCGCGCCGGGTCGGCCGGCGGCAGATCATGCTTGGCCTTGAGAACGCCGACTGCCTGGGTGCAGCGGAAGCGTTCGGCCAGCATGTGGACGAGTGCGGCATCGATGTTGTCGATCGACTGCCGGTAACCCGCCAATTCCTGTTTGATTTCGGGATCAATCATCTCTCACCGATCCTCACTTCTTCTTCGGCAGGCCGGGAAGGCCGGGGAAACCGCCACCGAGGCCCGGAAGCTTGGCGCCGCCGAGACCCGGCAGGCCACCGCCGCCAAGACCCGGCATGCCGCCCGGCTTGAGGCCGGCTGCTTCCGCCTGCTTCTGCAGCGCTTCGAGCTGCTTCGGGTCGAGCTTCGACAGGTCGGGCACACCGCCGCCGCCGAGGCCACCAAGCCCCATCTTGTTGGCAAGGCCGCCCATCATCTGCTTCATCATGCCGCCTTTGCCCTTGCCACCCATCATCTTCATCATGTCCGCCATCTGGCGGTGCATCTTCAGAAGCTTGTTGATGTCGGCGGCATCGGTGCCGGAACCGGCGGCAATGCGCTTCTTGCGCGAATGCTTGAGCAGGTCCGGATTGGCGCGCTCGGCCTTGGTCATCGAGGAGATGATGGCGATCTGGCGTCCGAACAGCTTATCGTCGAGACCGGCGGCGGCCATCTTGTCCTTCATGCCGGCCATGCCGGGCATCAGGCCCATGATACCGCCCATGCCGCCCATCTTCTGCATCTGGCCAAGCTGGTCGGCGAGGTCGTTGAGGTCGAACTTGCCCTTGGCCATCTTGGCGGCCATGGCGGCCGCTTTTTCGGCGTCGATGTTCTCGGCCGCCTTTTCGACCAGCGAGACAATGTCGCCCATGCCGAGAATGCGGTCGGCAACACGGCGCGGATGGAACTCTTCAAGTTCGCCCATCTTTTCGCCGACACCGATGAGCTTAATCGGCTTGCCGGTGACGGCACGCATCGAAAGCGCTGCACCGCCTCGGCCGTCACCGTCCATACGGGTGAGCACCAGGCCGGTGATGCCGACGCGTTCGTCGAAGCTGCGGGCAAGATTGACGGCGTCCTGACCGGTCAGCGCATCGGCGACGAGCAGGATTTCATGCGGATTGGACTTCCGCTTGATCTCCGCCATCTCGATCATCAGCGGCTCGTCGATATGGGTACGGCCGGCGGTATCGAGGATGACGACGTCATGACCGCCGAGCTTGGCGGCCTGGACCGCGCGCGCGGCGATATCGGTCGGCGACTGGCCGGTAATAACGGGCAGCGTATCGACGCCGGTCTGCACGCCGAGCTGACGCAGCTGCTCCTGGGCAGCCGGGCGGCGCGTGTCGAGCGAAGCCATCAGGACCTTTTTCTTGTCCCGCGTCTTCATCCGGCTGGCGATCTTGCCGGTGGTGGTCGTCTTACCCGAGCCCTGCAGACCGACCATCATGATGACAACCGGCGCCGGCGCGTTGAGGTCGATGGTGACTCCCTCGGAGCCGAGCATCTCGATCAGCTGATCATGGACGATCTTGACGACCATCTGGCCAGGCTTGATCGATTTCAGGATTTCGGCGCCGACGGCCTTTTCGCGAACCTTTTCAGTGAAGGAGCGCACGACGTCGAGCGCGACGTCGGCTTCGAGCAGCGCACGGCGAACCTCGCGAAGCGCAGCGGAAACATCGGCTTCCGACAATGCGCCGCGGCCGGTCAGTCCATTCAATATGGAACCAAGGCGGTCCTGGAGGCTCTCGAACATTCTCACTTCCTTCTGGTTTCCGGTGGCGATCAACTCGCCGGAAACGTGGGTTCCTTCGCGCAGAAAACAAGGCGCAAAGCCAAAAACCACCCGAGGGCGCAACGCGCTGTCGGATGTTGACCTCCGGGTTCTCTTTACACCTTTACGGGACCCGGTCGGCGGCTTCGAAGACTTGAGCTTGCGAAGGAATTGCGGCGGATAAACAGGAAAGCGCGGCAAAAGTCAAGGACGGCAGGGCAATGACGGCTTTTTTGGCTCAGAGCGCCTCGCCCTCGACGGCTGCATCCAGTTCGCCCGCCAGCTGCTCAAAGGCCGTCGCCACCCGCGTCATCACCCGGAGCGTAGCCACCACTTCGGTCTGATTGATATCGCCGAGCAAGGCGTGCAGCATCTCGACTTCGCGGCGATGGATTTCCTCGAACAGATCGCGTCCGGCGGCGGTCGGGACACAAAGATAGGCGCGTCGGTGCTCCGGATTCGGCTGCCGTTCCAGCAATTGCTTGTCCATCAGCCCGGTGACGATGCGCAGCACGAACTGCCGTTTCATCGACAGGCGTCGCGCCGCGTCCGGCACAGTCAGCTGCACTTCGTAAAAAAGTTCGAGAACCGCGCGCTCCGCCACGGATATACCCGCGCCATCGAGCATATGCTCCGACGCTCGCTGCATATTGAGATGGACGGAGCGGACCAGCCGAAGGGTCTTGTAGAGGCGTTCATGCGGGTCGAATCGAACGAGCATGAAAGCACGATAGCAATCCAGTTGCTGTTTTCAAGAATTTGTTAAAGCCCGATCTTCCATCGGATGCGCCGGCGCACCATCTCATGCAATCACAAGACATGCCGAAAGGCTCGGGATGAAGAAATCGCACAATCCATACTATCGAGGCTCCGTCTCCGACCATTTCGACGGGACGCGCTTCTTCAATCCCGGCGGCAGGCCGCCCAAGGGCATGGCTGATTTGCTGCGCTGGCAGTTCGCTGGTGGCAAGGCACGCTGGCCGGCGCGCAATCCAAGTCCGTTCGAGCAAGTGAAACCCGACCTCAGCGTCGAAGGCGAACGCCTGCGCGTGACGATGGTCGGCCACGCGACGTTGCTCATCCAGGTGCACGGCGTGAACATTCTCACCGACCCCGTCTGGGCGCGTCGCGCCAGCCCTTTCGCGTTTGCCGGACCGCAGCGCTACAACGCCCCCGGCATCGAGCTCGACGATCTGCCGCCGATCGACATCGTGCTCGTCACCCACAACCACTACGACCATCTCGATGTAGAAACGCTGGCCGCACTGCAGGAGGAGCACGCGCCCCGGATCATCACCCCGCTCGGTAACGACACGATCATCCGCCACGCCGTTCCCGATGCCGAGATAACCGTGGTCGACTGGAACGACCGGGTCGATTGCGGTGATGACATCGTGATCCATGCGGAGCCGTGCCATCACTGGTCGGCCCGCGGCTCGCGCGACCGCCGCATGGCGCTCTGGGCCGCCTTCGTTCTGGAGACTCCGGCAGGCAAGATCTACCATGTCGGCGATACCGGCTTTCATGACGGCATAAACTATCGGGCCGCCCGCGAAAAACATGGGTCGTTCCGCCTCGCCAACCTGCCGTTCGGTTCCTACGAACCGCGCTGGTTCATGCAGGACCAGCACCAGAATCCGGAAGAGGCAGTGCGCGGCATGATCGATTGCGCCGCCACTCATGTCGCCGGCCACCACTGGGGCACGTTCCGCCTGACAGACGAGGGCGTCGACGAGCCGCGGCTGGCGCTGGAACGGGCGCTTGATGCGGCCGGCATCGCCCGCGCCCGCTTCCGGCCGCTGCGCCCCGGCGAGATCTTCGACGTGCCTGCCGTTGCGTCGGCCGCGGAATGAAGGCGGCACTGGTAATTTCCGGGCTTTTCCGCCATATACAGCGCGAATGAAGGGTGCCCTGCTTGACGCGGGCCGGTTTGGACCATCGCCACATGACCGACAACGTGCAATTCGCCAGAATGAACGGGCTTGGAAACAAGATCCTCGTCGTCGACATGCGCGGTCGGAAAGACCGGGTGACGCCGGCAGCCGCGATCGCGCTCAATGCCGAAGCAGCAACTGCCTTCGACCAGATCATGGCGATCCACGACCCGAAGGCCACCGGCACCGATGCCTGGATCGACATCGTCAATTCCGATGGCTCCATGGCCCAGGCCTGTGGCAACGGCACGCGCTGCGTCGTCCAGGCGCTCGCCGCCGAAACCGGCAAGAAGGCCTTCCTCTTTCATACGGTCGCCGGCCTGCTCGAAGCCAAGGAACACGACGACGGCACCATATCCGTCGACATGGGAACCCCGCGCTTTGCCTGGAACGAAATCCCGCTTTCCGAGGAATTCCACGACACGCGCCGCATCGAGCTGCAGATCGGCCCGATCGACAATCCCGTGCTGCATTCGCCGTCGGTCGCCTCGATGGGTAATCCGCACGCGATCTTCTGGGTCGACAACGACGTCTGGTCCTACGATCTCGAGCGCTTCGGCCCGTTGCTCGAGAACCATCCGATCTTCCCTGAGCGCGCCAACATCTCGATTGCGCGTGTCCTTTCGCGTGGCGAGCTTGATCTGAGAACGTGGGAGCGTGGCGCCGGCCTGACGCTCGCCTGCGGCTCTGCCGCCTGTGCCGCTGCCGTCAGCGCCGCCCGCACCGAGCGCACCGACCGCAACGTCATCGTCAACGTGCCTGGCGGGCCGCTGACGATCGAATGGCGCGAGCGCGACGATCACGTGATCATGACCGGCCCGGCCGAATGGGAATGGTCCGGCACGCTGAACCCGACCACCGGCACCTGGCAGCGCGACGAGGCGAAGAGCGCGGGCAGCGGAGCGCGGGCGCTTTGAGCGGCGTCGAGGTCATAACCTTCGGCTGCCGTCTCAATACCTACGAATCCGAAGTGATGCGGGCCGAAGCCGAGAAGGCGGGGCTGAACAACGCCATCCTCGTCAACACCTGCGCCGTCACCGGCGAGGCGGTGCGCCAGGCGCGCCAAGCAATCCGTCGTGCCCGTCGCGACAATCCGCATGCGCGCATCATCGTCACCGGCTGCGCCGCGCAGACGGAAAAAGAGACCTTTGCCGAAATGGCCGAGGTCGACGCCGTGCTCGGCAACGAGGAGAAGCTGAAAAGCGCATCCTATCGCTCGCTGCCCGATTTCGGCGTTTCGGCGGAAGAGAAGCTGCGCGTCAACGATATCATGAGCGTGCGTGCGACGGCACCGCAGATGGTCAAGCACATCGACGGCCACGTGCGCGCCTTCATCCAGGTCCAGAACGGCTGCGATCATCGCTGCACCTTCTGTATCATTCCCTATGGCCGCGGCAATTCCCGCTCCGTGCCGATGGGTGCAGTGGTCGACCAGGCGCGCAAGCTCGTTGAAACAGGCTACTGCGAGATCGTGCTCACCGGCGTCGACGCGACCAGCTACGGCGCCGACCTGCCGGGTGCCCCGACGCTCGGCCTTCTCGCCAAGACGCTCTTGAAGCAGGTGCCGGAGATCCGCCGCCTGCGCCTTTCCTCGATCGACGGCATCGAGGCGGACAAACACCTCTTCGACCTGATCGCCGATGAAGCGCGCTTCATGCCGCATCTGCACCTGTCGCTGCAGCATGGCGACGACATGATCCTCAAGCGCATGAAACGCCGTCATTCGAGCGCCGATGCCCGTGCCTTCACCGATCAGGTCCGGCGGCTGCGCCCCGAGATCAGTCTCGGCGCCGACATGATCGCCGGCTTCCCAACGGAAACCGAAGAGATGTTCGAGAATGCCGCGAAGCTCGCCGAGGATTGCGGCATCGCCCATCTGCACGTCTTTCCCTATAGCCCGCGTCCTGGAACGCCGGCAGCACGTATGCCACAGCTCGATCGGGCGCTCGTCAAGGATCGCGCCGCGCGTCTGCGCGCGGTTGGCGCAACGCTCTACGCCCGCCACCTCGCAGGCATGGTCGGCAGCGAGCAGACGATCCTGGTCGAAAACAACGGGCTCGCCCACACACAAAACTTCACGCTCGTCGATGCCGCCGGCCTGAAGGCCCGCGCGCTTGTCCCGGTCTTAATCACCGGCCACAATGGCAAGCATCTGACGATGCAGGTAAAACAGATGGCTGCGGCCTGATTTATGCGGAATTCCTGAATGGCAATGGGTTTCATCAAGAGGATCTTCACCTTCGGCAAGGGCGCGGTGGAGGAAACGAAGCCGCCGGAAGGTGTGCCCGAGGAGACGATTGTCTCTTCGCCAGAGGTGGAGCCAAGTGTCGAGGTGGTGGAACCGTCTGCGCCTGTCGCCGCGGCTGAAATTGCCGAAGAGACCCCGGACGCCGCCTTCGAGCCGCCTGTCGATATCGAGACGCTGCCGCTCTCCGAGGACGATCCGGTGCTCGAAGCCGAGATCGAGACTGCGGGCGGTCCGGCTTCCGACGATGCCGAAGAGCTGACGCGTGACGAGGCCGGGGCCACACCGTTTGAGGACAGCGTTGCGATACTCCCTTCTGTCCCTTCGGGACATCTCCCCCAAAAGGAGGGAGATCAGACGGAGACCAAGGCAGCCATCGACAATGCGTCTCTAACCACCGAGACCGCGGAAGCTGTTGCCGACGAGAAGCCAGCGGATTCCCCAGCGGATTCCATTGAGATCGTCGTAACCTCCCACGTGGCCGAGACCATCGAGGGCACCGCAGAAGCGTTGCCAACTGCGGACGATGCCGAAGCGGAACTACGCGACATCACGACAGCCGAAACGCCCGTAGCTGACGCCGTGGGCGAGCCCAGCGCAATCTCCCCCCCTGTGGGGGAGATGCCCGGCAGGGCAAAGAGGGGTGAAGCCGCAGCCCTCCCCAAAAGCTTCGAAACCACAGAGAGCGACGCTGCAGAAGCAGTGGCCGAAGTCGCGCCGACCGAGGCCGGCGAAGCAGAGGTAGCCGCCGCAGCCCCTGCCCTTCCCAAGGGCTTCGCGACCACCGACAACAAGCCCAAGGACGAGCCCCTCGCCGCGCCGAAGGAAAAGGTCACCTGGTACCAGCGCCTGCGCCGCGGCCTTGCCCGCACCTCGTCGCAACTGACCGGCCAGATCGCCAGTCTCTTCACCAAGCGCAAGCTCGATGAAGCAACGCTGCAGGACCTTGAAGACCTGCTGATCCAGGCCGACCTCGGCGTCGAAACCGCGATGCGCATCACCGACACGCTCGCCTCCGAGCGCTATGGCAAGGATGTCTCCGGCGAGGACGTCTCGCGCATCATGGCCGGCGAGATCACCAAGGTGCTTTCGCCCGTCGCCAAGCCGCTGGAGCTCGACCTCAGCCACAAGCCGCATGTCATTCTGGTGGTCGGCGTCAACGGTACCGGCAAGACCACGACGATCGGCAAGCTCGCCGCCAAGCTTTCGGGCGCAGGCCTCAAGGTCATGCTTGCCGCCGGCGACACCTTCCGCGCCGCGGCGATCGAGCAGCTGAAGATCTGGGCGGAGCGCACCAAGTCCGACATCGTTTCCTCCAAGCTCGGCGCCGATGCCGCCGGTCTCGCCTATGAAGCGTTCCAGCAGGCGCGCGAGAAGAAGTCCGACGTGCTGATCATCGACACCGCCGGCCGCCTGCAGAACAAGGCGGAGCTGATGGCCGAACTTGAGAAGATCGTGCGCGTGCTCGGCAAGCTCGATCCGGATGCACCGCACACGGTGCTCCAAACGCTCGATGCCACGACCGGACAGAACGCGCTGCAGCAGGTGGAGATCTTCCGCAATATCGCCGGCGTCAGCGGTCTGATCATGACCAAGCTCGACGGCACGGCGCGCGGCGGCATCCTCGTTGCCATCTCCGCCAGGCACAAGCTGCCGGTCTACTTCATCGGCGTCGGTGAAGGCATCGACGATCTGGAGCCTTTCGAGGCCAAGGATTTCGCCGAGGCGATCGCCGGCGTTGCCGCCTGACGAGGCCGTTCTGCGCCCGCGCATTTGCGCGAGCCCGTTGCCTTGATATGGTTTTGCCGCAAAGCTGGTGTTATGAGCAGCAGGCACATGCAGAAACAGGACCCGGAAATGTCGTCGATCGAGGCTACCAAGCCGCAGAAGGAAGTCAGCCCCTTGCTCAAGATGGTGCTGGAGCTTGGACCGCTGATGGTCTTCTTCTTCGCCAATTCGCGCGGCGAATGGCTGGCCGGGCATTTTCCGGCGCTCGCCGAGCTCGGCGGCCCGATCTTCATCGCCACCGGCCTGTTCATGGCCGCGACCGCGATCGCGCTCGCCGTCTCGTGGATGCTGACCCGCACCCTGCCGATGATGCCGCTGATCTCAGGCATCGTCGTCTTCGTCTTCGGTGCGCTGACGCTGTGGCTGCAGAACGACACCTTCATCAAGATGAAGCCGACGATCGTCAACACGCTGTTCGGCGCGATCCTGCTCGGCGGTCTTCTCTTCGGTAAGTCGCTGCTCGGCTACGTCTTTCACTCCGCCTTCAAGCTCGACGAGGACGGCTGGCGCAAGCTCACGCTGCGCTGGGGCCTGTTCTTCCTGTTCCTGGCCGTGCTCAACGAAGTGGTCTGGCGTTCGTTCTCGACCGATTTCTGGGTCGCCTTCAAGGTCTGGGGCACGATGCCGATCACCATCCTCTTCACGCTCGCCCAGATGCCCTTGATCATGAAACATTCGCTTGACCAGGAGAACGCCGAGTGAGCACCGCGCTTGAGGAGAATGACAGCCGCAACCGGCACGCACTCCTCTGGCTCGCCGCCTGTTTCGCGGTTCTGCTGATACAGATCGTCACCCAGCATCTGATGAGTCGCATCTGGATCTGCGACTGCGGCTACGTCAAACTCTTCGAACCCGTCGTCAAATCCAGCGGCAACTCGCAGCACATCGCCGACTGGTACACACCTTCCCACATCATCCACGGCTTCCTGTTCTACGGCCTCGGCCACCTGCTTTTGCGCCGCAAGCCGCTGACGGCAAAGCTCTTCCTGGCGATGGCGATCGAATCCGCCTGGGAAATCGCCGAAAACACCCCCATGGTGATCAACCGCTACCGATCGGCGACGATCTCGCTCGACTATTTCGGCGACAGCATCCTGAATTCGACCATGGACACCCTGGCGATGGTCGCGGGCTTTATGTTCGCGGCCCGCATGCCCGTCTGGCTGACGGTCACGATCGCCATCGTCTTCGAGCTTTTCACCGGCTGGCTGATCCGCGACAATCTCACTTTGAACGTGCTGATGCTGGTCTGGCCGCTCGATGCCGTCAGGGACTGGCAGGCTGGGATTTAGTCGGGCTCGTCTCCGGCGCGCCCGTCGAATCCGGCTTGCACAGCTTGCCCAGCGCATATGGGCAATGCAGTCTCATCAAGCTTTTGCTCGGATATCACAGGGATCCAGCAGCCGCGCGTCCGCGCGGCGGAAGACTTAACCGCGCTAGCTTCCGGTAACCGGAAAGAGAAAGCCCCACGCGCCGCCGACGCGGTGCGGCTGGTTTCCTGTGACAAGCACAGGAATGAGGCAAGGTAGGTGATCCGCCCGGAAACCACTAAGCCGTTGGCAGCATTTCCAAACTACCACTCACGAGCCCGCAACGGCCTTCTCGATCGCCGGCAGCAGTCCATTCTTGACGCTGTTCTCGTCGAACGGGCCGACACGCTTGTAGAGGATCGTGCCATCGGCGCCGACCAGATAGGATTCCGGAATACCGTAGACACCCCAATCGATCGCCGCCTTGCCGCGGGGGTCGACGCCGACGGCGGAAAATGGATTGCCGAGCTCGCCGAGGAAACGCAGCGCGTTTTCGTTCTGGTCCTTGTAATTGATGCCGACGACGGTGAGCCGCGGGTCCTTCGACAGTTCCAGAATGAAGGGATGCTCCTGACGGCAGGGCACGCACCAGGAGGCCCAGACGTTGACGAGCGTCAGCTTGCCTTTGATCGCCACGTCGGTCAGCGCCGGCATCGGCTGGCCATCGCGGGTCGCCCCTTCGAGTGCAGGAAGGTCGAGTTTCGGCGCCTTCGTGCCGATCAGTGCGGACGGGATCTCGCTCACGTCCTTGCCGGAATTGAGTTGGCTCCAGAAGATCGCCGCAAGCCCGGCGAAAATGATGAGCGGCAGTGCCGCGAGCACGAAACGCATCGGCCCCGGTTTGCGCTCGTCGCTGCCGGGCGCAGGAGTGCTGGTCATCGTGTCTCTCCCGATGCCGGTTCGGCGGAGCGCCTGCGAATGCCCGAGGCTTCGAGTTCGGCAAGCTCACGCCGACGCGCGCGCCCATCCAGAACCACCCAGGCGATCAGGCCTAGAACCGTCAGCGTCGCTATTCCATAGCTGGTAAAGACGTAGGCGGCGTGGCTCATCATTTCGTGCGGCCTCCCCGGCCGGCGCTACGCGCCGCCAGACGGCGCAGCGCCGTGACGCGCCGGCGCAGGATTTCGTTGCGCATGGCGGCGATGTGCAGCGTGAAGAACAGTAGCGTGAAGGCAACCGCCATCACGATCAGCGGCCACAGGAACTCCGGATCGATCGTCGGCCCATCGAGCCGCATGACGCTCGCCGGCTGATGCAGCGTGTTCCACCATTCGACCGAGAACTTGATGATCGGGATATTGACGAAACCGACGAGCACCAGCACCGCGGAAACCTTGGAAGACCGCGCAGGATCGTCGATCGCGCGGTTGAGCGCCATCAGTCCCAGATACATGAGGAACAGCACAAAGACCGAGGTCAGCCGCGCGTCCCAGACCCACCAGGTGCCCCACATCGGCTTGCCCCAGAGCGAGCCGGTGACGAGCGCCAGGAAGGTGAAACAGGCGCCGATCGGTGCTGCCGCGCGCGAAGAAACATCTGCCAGCGGATGGCGCCAAACGAGCGTGCCAAGCGCTGCCAGCGCCATCACCGAATAGCACATCATCGACAGCCAGGCGGCCGGAACATGCACATACATGATGCGCACCGTCTCGCCCTGCTGGTAGTCGCCTTCTGTGGCGAAGGACAGCCAGAGGCCGACGGCGAAGAACAGCGCGGTCAGGCCGGCAAGCCACGGCAGCAGACGGTCGGCCAGCGCCAGGAACCGTGTCGGGTTGGCGAGGTCGCTGAATTTGCGGATGGCCAGGCTGTTTTCGCTCATGATGGCTCTTTAACGCTTAAGTCCCCCTGCTGCAATTGATCCGCGTCAATCGACCGATCACGATCAGTTGGGGCCTTCAATCATAAACGTGATCGATCTGAAGGACTTAGCGACGGCTGCGACGGAAAACCGCAAACTGTTTCAGCCGTTCCGCTCCTATTGCGTCAATCGGACGCGTGCCGAAGTGCTGCGGCGGCGGCAACCGGCCCGATGACGGCAAAGAACAGGGTGATCGCCGCGAGGATCATCAGGGGCGGCAGGAACGGCGCCGGGTCCTCGATCGCCGCATAGACGGCGCTGACGCCGAAGATCAGCACCGGGATCGCAAGCGGCAGCACCAGGATCGACACCAGCAGCCCGCCGCGTGGCAGCGACACGGCGACGGCAGCGCCGACCGCACCGATGAAGGTGATCGCCGGCGTGCCGATCAGAAGCGTCAGCATGGTGGCGCCGATCGCGATCTCGCTCATGTTCATGAAGAGACCGAGCAAGGGCGAGGCGATCACCAGCGGCAGGCCGGTCGCTGCCCAATGGGCCGCGCATTTGACGAAGACGGTGAAAAGCAGCGGCGTCTCCTGCATCAGCATCAGGTCGAGCGAACCGTCGTCCCGCTCCGCCTGGAACAGGCGGTCGAGACCGAGTAGCGAGGCGAGCAGCGCGCCGATCCAGAGGATCGCCGGGCCGATGCGCGAAAGCAGGTTCAGATCCGGGCCGACGCCGAAGGGAATGACCGCGACCACGGTCATGAAGAAGAGCACGCCGATCATCGCGCCGCCGCCGGCGCGTATCGACAGCTTCAGATCGCGGAAGAAGAGCGCGATCATGCCGGCACTCTCCCGGCAGCGAGCACGGACGCGCTTTTACGCATCATGCCAGAGCCCTCCCGCGAAATGCTCGAAGCCCTTCATGTGCAATTCCCTCGTTTGATCGAGCCCCAGCGGTTGATGCGTCGCTGCGATCACGATGCCGCCCTTCCCGAGATGCGCCTTTACCAGGTCGGCAAACAGCCGATCGGCGCCGGCGTCGAGTGCCGCGGTCGGCTCGTCGAGAATCCAGATCGGGCGATGGGCGACGAGCAGCTTCGCCATCGCCATGCGGCGTTGCTGACCGGCCGAGAGATATCCGAAGGGCAGATGCGCGATATCAGGCAGGCCGACCGCTTCGACCGCCTCGGTAAGAGCGATTCCGACGCCGCCGGGCGAATCGCCCATGAAACGCTGCCAGAAGGAAAGATTTTCTGCGACGGTCAATTCGCGCTTCATCGCGTTGCGATGCCCGAGATAGTGGCTGAGCTCCGATGGGTGAGCTATTTCTGGGGGGGCGTTCTCAAGTTTCAAATGTCCGCTTTCGGGGCTCAGCAACCCGGCCAGAACCCGCAGCAAAGTCGACTTTCCCGAGCCGTTCGGCCCCGTCACCACAAGGGCCTCACCGGTATCGAGCGCAAAGGAAATATCGTTAAAAATCAGATCCTCGCCGCGCTTCGCACTCAAACCTTCAGCCAGCAGGCGCATGAATATTAGACTTCCCTTCGCGTGTCTTCCGCAGAGCAAAAAAAGTTCCAATTGGACCTTCGTTGCTCTGGCACGTTTTGGAGAAATTATCTATAAGGCGGCCAACACGCCAGCGGTCGGCGTGAATTTCATCCTAGCGCCGAACATGGAATGAATTTCCACGTACGGACAGCGGAAATGGCCGCACCCGCATCCCAATTCGCGCTTCATTGCGCTCGGGCGTTCGTACGTCAGTTTTTGGCGATCAGACGGAACGGGGTATTATCCAGTGTCCAAATCCCTAGACAGCTTCAATTGTCGCTCCACGCTCACCGTCAACGGTGTGGACTACGTCTATTACAGCCTGCCCAAGGCGGAGGCGAACGGTCTCGCCGGCGTTTCCAAGCTGCCCTACTCGATGAAGGTTCTGCTCGAGAACCTGCTGCGCAATGAAGACGGCCGCTCCGTCACCAAGAAGGACATCGAGAACGTTGCCGCCTGGCTCAACGACAAGGGCACGGCTGAAAACGAAATCGCCTACCGCCCGGCCCGCGTGCTGATGCAGGACTTCACCGGCGTTCCCGCCGTCGTCGACCTCGCTGCCATGCGCGACGCCATGGTCTCGCTCGGCGGCGACCCGGAAAAGATCAACCCGCTCGTTCCCGTCGACCTCGTCATCGACCACTCCGTCATCGTCGACGAATTCGGCACGCCGAACGCCTTTGCCCGCAACGTCGAGCTGGAATACCAGCGCAACGGCGAGCGCTACCGCTTCCTGAAGTGGGGCCAGCAGGCGTTCAAGAACTTCCGCGTCGTTCCGCCCGGCACCGGCATCTGTCACCAGGTCAATCTGGAGTATCTGGGCCAGACCGTCTGGACCCGTGAAGAAGACGGCGAAATCACCGCCTACCCGGACACCTGCGTCGGCACCGACAGCCACACCACGATGATCAACGGCCTGGGCGTTCTCGGCTGGGGCGTCGGCGGCATCGAGGCGGAAGCTGCCATGCTCGGCCAGCCGGTTTCCATGCTTTTGCCTGAGGTCATCGGCTTCAAGCTGACGGGCAAGCTGAAAGAGGGCGTCACCGCGACCGACCTCGTGCTCATGGTCGTTCAGATGCTGCGCAAGAAGGGCGTGGTCTCGAAGTTCGTCGAATTCTTCGGCCCGGGCCTCGACAACATGACGCTCGCTGACCGTGCGACCATCGGCAACATGGGTCCGGAATACGGCGCGACCTGCGGCTTCTTCCCGGTCGACAGCGAAACCATCAACTACCTCACCATGTCCGGCCGCGAAGAGCAGCGCATTTCGCTCGTCGAAGCCTATTCCAAGGCCCAGGGCATGTGGCGCGACGGTGACGGCTCGGAGCTTGTCTTTACCGACACGCTGGAACTCGACCTCGGCGACGTCGTTCCCGCTATGGCTGGTCCGAAGCGTCCAGAAGGCCGCATCCCGCTCGAAAGCATCGCATCCGGTTTCGCAACCGCGCTCGAAGGCGACTACAAGAAGCCGGGCCAGCTTTCGAACCGCTACGCCGTCGATGGCACCGACTTCGATCTCGGCCATGGCGACGTTGCCATCGCTGCGATCACGTCGTGCACCAACACCTCCAACCCGTCGGTGCTGATTGCAGCCGGCCTGCTCGCCCGCAACGCGGTTGCCAAGGGCCTGAAGTCCAAGCCGTGGGTCAAGACCTCGCTGGCACCGGGATCGCAGGTCGTCGGTGAATACCTCGCCAAGTCGGGCCTGCAGAAGGACCTCGACGCACTCGGCTTCAACCTCGTCGGCTTCGGCTGCACCACCTGCATCGGCAACTCCGGTCCGCTGCCGGCCCCGATCTCGAAGACGATCAACGACAAGGGCCTGATTGCTGCCGGCGTTCTCTCCGGCAACCGCAACTTCGAAGGCCGTATCTCGCCGGACGTTCAGGCGAACTACCTCGCCTCGCCGCCGCTCGTCGTTGCCTATGCACTCGCCGGTACGGTCCAGAAGGACCTGACCAACGAACCGCTCGGCGAAGACAAGGACGGCAACCCGGTGTTCCTCAAGGACATCTGGCCGACCTCCAAGGAAATCCAGGAGTTCATCTTCAAGTACGTCACCCGTGAACTCTACGCGACCAAGTATGCCGACGTCTTCAAGGGCGACGAAAACTGGCAGGCCGTTCAGGTTCCTCCGGGCCAGACCTACGCCTGGGACGATGGCTCGACCTACGTGCAGAACCCACCCTACTTCGTCGGCATGGGCAAGTCCGGCTCAGGCATCTCGGACATCAAGGGCGCGCGCGTCCTCGGTCTGTTCGGCGACAAGATCACCACCGACCACATCTCGCCGGCCGGTTCGATCAAGGCTGCCTCGCCGGCTGGTGCCTACCTCATCGGTCATGGCGTCGGCGTTGCCGACTTCAACCAGTACGGTACCCGTCGCGGCAACCATGAGGTGATGATGCGCGGCACGTTTGCCAACATCCGCATCCGTAACCACATGCTCGGCCCGAACGGCAAGGAAGGTGGCTACACCATCCACTATCCGTCGAAGGAAGAGATGTCGATCTACGACGCCGCCATGCAGTACAAGGAAGAGGGCGTTCCGCTCGTCATCTTCGCCGGCGTCGAATACGGCAACGGTTCGTCGCGCGACTGGGCTGCGAAGGGCACCAACCTGCTCGGCGTCAAGGCCGTCATCGCGCAGTCCTTCGAGCGTATCCACCGCTCGAACCTGGTCGGCATGGGCGTCATCCCCTTCGTCTTCGAAGAGGGCACGACCTGGGAATCGCTGGGCCTCAAGGGCGATGAAATCGTCACCATCGACAACCTCGCCAATGTCCAGCCGCGCGAAAAGCGCGTTGCCAAGGTCACCTATGGCGACGGCAGCGTGAAGGAAATTCCGCTGATCTGCCGGATCGATACGCTGGACGAAGTGACCTACGTCAACAACGGCGGCATCCTGCAGACGGTTCTGCGCGACCTCGCCGCCTGATCGCCAGACCATGGCAAAGCATTGGAGCCGGGACGTCGAAAGGCGCCCCGGCTCTTTCTTTGGTCGTCAAATCCCAAAACGTCCCAACACAAGCCCGTGCTCACCCGTCACCTCACTCCAACGTGACTTCCCGTTGATGCGTGGCCGGCGTATGTAATGAACTCCCCCATAAGGAGTAGGCCGACGGCCCCCAACGAAGTGACGCCATGACATCCGCAGACCGTTCTTTCATTCGCCCTTTTGCACTGGCTTTCGGGCTGTTCGCAGCCGCTGGTGCACCGGCCGGGGCACAGGACGGACAGGTGATCAAAGGCGTCGTGGAACTGTTCACCAGCCAGGGCTGTTCCTCCTGCCCGCCGGCCGATGCGGCACTGAAGGCCCTTGTCGATGGCGGTGACGTCGTGGCGCTCGCCTACCATGTCGACTACTGGAACTATCTCGGTTGGGCGGACACCCTGGCCTCCAAGGAAAATACCGAACGGCAATACGCCTATGCGCGCATGCTCGGCCGCAATGGCGTCTATACGCCCCAGGCGATCCTGAACGGGCGCGACCATGTCAACGGCGGCAATCTTCAGGCGATCAAGACGCGGCTGGAGACGATGAAGGCCGAAGGCAAGGGGCTTGCCGTTCCCGTCGAGGCGAAGATTGAGGGCGAAGAAATCCAGATCAACGTCGGTAGCGGCATCGGCAAGGCGAACGTCGTCGTCGTCTATTTCGACCGCGCGAAAGTGGTGAAGATGGAGAAGGGGGAGAACAGCGGCAAGGAAATCCCCTACTGGCATGCCGTGCGCGACATTCAGACGATCGGCATGTGGGACGGAAAGCCGGCAACCTTCACCCTTCCCGCAACGGTTCTGACCGAGCGGCCCGGCAACAGCGGCTGTGCCGTTCTCTTGCAATCGATGAAGGACAAGGAAACGCCGGGCGCGATCATCGGCGCCACGGCCGTGCTCGCCGGCCCGCAAGGCAAATTGTAAGCGGGCGCGGCGCAAGGGGGTGGTTCGGCCCGGCAGCATCGAGGGGCTGGGGCTGAGGGTTCGAAGTTACCGGACCGAACCGGCCATGGCTGCGTTCGGTGAACTCCCGCAGCATGACGACCTGACCGGACATACGGTGGCAACGACTCTGTCCGTCAGCGCTCGCGAGTTTTGCGGTGAATTGGGGCGGCGATTTGACTGAAATGGGGCAGAGGTAAGAAATGCCCTCTTCGTCCAACGGCTTCCGGCTTGCTTTTCGGCTCACGTCAGGCACACTGTTATCGTTCTGTCACAACAGAAGGCCGGATTGCCGATGACCGATGAGCCGGATTTGCCGCAAGGCGAGGCGCGCCATCAGCGCGAGACCACTTCCGAAGTGGTCGTCCATCTTCACGAATACAAGAACGCCAAGAACCCTCCCCCCATCACTTTCCATCGCCGCGAGTTGGACCAGATCCTTTGGGTCTACGGTCGAATGGTCGGCGAAGGCGAATGGCGGGACTACGCCATCGACCACCTGAAGGACCGCGCGGTCTTCTCGGTGTTCAAGCGTTCGGGAGAAATGCCGCTCTACCGGATCGAGAAGAACCCGAAGCTGTCGACGAAACAGGGCGCCTATAGCGTGCTGAACATTCACGGCACGATCCTGAAACGCGGCCACGAGCTCGCCCAGGTGCTCAAGGTGTTCGACAAGGTCCTGAAGCTGGTGGAAACCTGAAGCAGGTCGCGCAAAACTACGCAGCGGTTTTGCAATAACGACCTGCGAAATATCAGAAGCTTGAAGCGCTGGGAGCGGACCTGCAAGATCGCGACGCGCCTTAAGACCTGATCCGCACCGGCGTCCCGGTGAGATGCGCGGCGACCTCTTCCGACGCAGGGCTTTGACCCGCCCCGGGACGGCCGACTGCAATCAGCGCATGTCGGGCGTCCGCGAGGCGACGATCAGTTCTGATAGAGCGTGTCTGGATAGACGTCTTCCGGCGGATCGCTCTTCTGGCCCTCGCCAAGCGCGAGCTGCATGATCGCCGTGTCGAGCCAACGGCCATGCTTGAAGCCGGTCGCTTTCATCGTGCCCTGATGCTCGAAGCCGAGCGAACTGTGTACGGCGATCGATGCCGGGTGGGCACCGCCGATCACCGCAACCATCTGCCGGAAGCCGAGCTCGGTGCAACGACGAATGAGTTCGACGAGCAGCGCCTTGCCAGCACCCTTGCCGCGCGCTTCCGGCGCCAGGTAGATCGAATCCTCGACCAGAAAGCGATAGGCCGTGCGCGTCCGGAAGGCGGACGCATAGGCATAGCCGACGATCGATCCGCTGCCATCGCATGCGACCACATAGGGGTAGCCGTTGCCGATGATCGTCTCGAAGCGGTTTCGCATCTCCGCTTCGGAAGGAGGTTCGATCTCATAGGTGGCGACGCCGTTCAGTACGGATTCGCGATAGATCGCTGCGATGGCAGGAAGGTCGGCCAAGGTGGCGTCACGCAGACTCAGGGACATGGCGGTAAACTGCATCTCGAGGTTTCGTCGTCCTTTACTCCCATGGGGGCCGGGACGCGATCAACTATTTCCGGCAACAAAAAAGGCGGCCGAGGCCGCCTTTTCCGCTATTCGTTTCAAGCTTAGTTGTTCCGGTTGCCCATGAACTGCAGCAGGAACATGAACAGGTTGATGAAGTCGAGGTAGAGCGTCAGCGCGCCCATGATCGCCTTGCGGCCGGCAACGGTGCTGTCATCGGCTTCGTAGTACATTTCCTTGATCTTCTGCGTGTCGTAGGCGGTGAGGCCAGCGAAGATCAGAACACCGATCACGGAGATCGCGAAGCCGAGGGCCGACGAAGCAAGGAAGATGTTGACGATCGACGCGATGATCAGGCCGAAGAGGCCCATGATCAGGAACGTGCCGAAGCCCGACAGGTCCTTCTTGGTCGTGTAGCCGTAGAGCGACAGAGCGCCGAACGAAGCGGCCGTGACGAAGAACGTCTGCACGATGCTCTGGCCGGTGAAGACCAGGAAGATCGACGACAGAGACAGGCCCATCAGGGCGGCATAGATCCAGAACGTCGTCTGTGCTGCGGAGACGCTCATCGAATTAATGCGGAAGCTCATGAAGAAGACCATCGCCAGCGGCGCCAGCATCACGACCCACTTCAGGGGCGAAGCGTAGATGAGCTGGGCGAATGCCGGATTGGAGGCGGCAAGCGCATAGGTTCCGTAAGCTGCCACGCCGGTGATCGCCAGGCCCAGGGCCATCAGGTTGTAGACCTTCAGCATGTACGCGCGAAGGCCCTCATCGATCACGGCACCCGCCTGAGCGCCGGCGGGCGACATTCGGGTTTGGTAGTTTCTCAGATCAGCCATTGTTTCCTCATTTAAGCTCCGGTGGAAGTTACGGTGTCGGGCGGCGAACAGTCTCGCTTTGGAAGGCTGGCTTCCACGCCCAGGCGCCGCTGCGGAGCTCCAGCATGCCTGTGGATAAATATGATGCCGAAACCCGTTGCGTACAAGACCCGAAGCCCCTGGATTCGAACGCATCCGGCCGTTTCCGGCATGCACGAGAGGGATTTACGGTTAACTTCACCGCTCAAAGCTCCCGCAGGACCGGCGCCGCCTTCTGCCCGAGAATACGCCAGGTACCGGCAAGACCGATGCCGACGGTCATCACCAGCGCCCCGACGACGGTCAGGATGGCGACATCCGGCAGGAAGTCTGACGGCAACTTCATGATGCGGCTGACGACGAACCAGGCGGCAACTCCGCCGGCAAACAGCGCGAAAACCGCAGTTGCGAGGCCGAGAATGGCATATTCGTAGCTGAACGCCCGGATGAGGGTCGCGCGCGTCGCACCCAGCGTTTTCAGCACCACGGCATCATGGACGCGCGCCCGGTTGCCAGCGGCGAGCGCACCGGCAAGCACCAGGACGGAGGCGACGAGCGCCACCGCGGCGGCTGCCCGGATGGCGGTTGCCAACTGTCCAAGCAGCCCGTTCACGATGTCGAGAGCATCCTTGACCCGCACGCTTGTGATCGTCGGATAGGCGTTGGTGACGGCCTTCAGCACCGCCGCCTCCTCTTCCGGCGTCGCTGCCGGATCGATGACCGTTGCCAACCACGCATGCGGCGCACCGGCAAAGGTGTTCGGCGAAAACACCATGACGAAGTTGATCGAAAGCGATTCCCACTCGACGTTGCGGAAATTGGCGATCTTGGCGGTGATGTTGCGACCAAGCACGTTGACGGTCACGGTGTCGCCGATCTTCAGGCCGAGTTCGCCGGCCTCTTCCGCCGAGAAGGAAACCAAGGGCTCGCTACTATAGTCGGCCGGCCACCACGTGCCCGCGGAAAGCGTCGCGTTCTCCGGCTTGTTCTTGGCATAGGTGATGCCGCGGTCGCCGCGCAGCACCCACTGGCCGCCGGGCGGCACGTTGCGGCTGTTCACGTCCTCACCGTTGAAGGCAATGATCCGGCCACGCAGCATCGGCACCTCGATGACCTTGCCCTTCGGGATCGTCCGGTTGAGCACCGAGCGGAAGCCTTCGATCTCGTTGCCCTGGATATCGACGAAGAAGAAGTTCGGCGCCCGCTCCGCCATGCTGCCGGTAAGCTCGCGGCGCAGATTGCCGTCGATCAGAGCCAACGTTACAAGCAGCGCCAGCCCAAGACCCAGCGACAACACGACCGAGGACGTGAGTGCGCCGGGGCGATGGATGTTGCCGATCGCCAGCCTGAGGGCCGGCGAGTTGACCCGCGGGCTGCGGCGCGCAAGCCAGGCGATCGCGAGCGCGACGACGCGCAGGACAATGAAGGCAAAGGCGATCGCGCCCAGGAACACCAGCGAAATATAGCGGTCGTAGGCCGTCCAGATCGCGAGCCCCGCGAGCGCGGCAAGACAAGCGACGGCGCCGAGCAAATAGGGCCATGCCGGAAAGCCGGAGGGGTCGAAGCCCTGCTGGCGGAAGAGCGCGGTTGCCGGAATGGCCCGTGCCCGCCCGAGCGGCAGGATGGCAAAAGTCAGCGCCGTCAGCACGCCGAAGAGCGCGGCAAGACCGAGCGCCCCCGGATAGAGATGAAACTCCGTCGAGATCGGCAATAAATCTGCCAGGAACTGCGCTGCGATGAAGGGGATCAGCATGCCGAGGGCGAGACCGATCACGATGCCGATCAAGGCGATCATCAGGATCTGCGCGAGATAGATCATCGCCACCAGCGAGGCAGGAGCGCCCAGGCATTTGAAGGTGGCGATCACGCTGCGCTTCTGGTCGAGATAGGCGCGCACCGCGTTGGCAACGCCGACACCGCCGACGATGAGCGCCGTCAGCCCGACAAGCGTCAGGAACTGCGAGAAGCGGGTGATGTTCGCCGTCAATGACGGCGCGGCGTTGGCGCTGGTGCGGATCGACCAGCCGGCCGCCGGAAAGCGCTTCTCGGCGTCGGTGCGAATGGCCGCGAGCTGCGCCGGGCCCGCGACCTTTACCTTGTAGCTGTGCTCGACAAGGCTTCCTGTCTGCACCAGGCCGCTCACGGCCAGCGCCTCGGCCGAGACCATCAGGCGGGGGGCAAAGCCGAAGCCGTCGGACAAGGCGTCCGGCTCGCGCACGATCGTGCCGGAGATCCGGATCCTGGCGTTGCCGAGAAGGATCTCATCTCCCACCTGCACGCCAAGACGGTCGAGCAGCAGCGGCGCCACGACGGCGCCAAAGGTCTCGCCATCGCGCGCCAAAAGCTCATGCAGCGGACGGCTCGGCTCGCTTTCCAGCGCGCCGTAGAGCGGGTAGGCGGCATCGATCGCCTTCAGTTCGACCAGCGCCTGGTTGGATCCGTCGGGCAACCGCGCCATCGACCGCAAGCCGGCGGAAACCGCGACGGTTCCGAGACTGTCGAGATAGGCGCGCTCGTCCGCGGTCGCCACGCGATTGTTGAGCTCGAAGCGGATGTCGCCGGCGAGCAGTTCCTGCCCCTGCGTCGCGATCGTCGCGGTGATCGATTGCGACAGCGAATTGACGCCGGCAATCGCCGCGGTCCCGAGCGCGATGCAGGCGAGGAAAATGTAGAAACCTCTAAGCCCGCCGCGCATTTCGCGCAGTGCCAGGCGAAGGGCAAGCAGCGGCCGCAGCCGAACCGATGACGCGCCGCTCATGCCGAGGCCGCCTCCTGGCGCGGCGTCACCGCAAGCGGCCCCGCCTCGCCGCCGGCGACAATCTCGCCGGAGCGGACGCGGACTTGCCGCACGCAACGTGCGGCAAGAGCCGCATCATGCGTCACGAGAACGAGTGTCATGCCGCGGTCACGCTGTTCGGCGAAAAGCAGATCGGCGATCTGGCGTCCGGTTTCGGCGTCGAGGTTGCCCGTCGGCTCGTCGGCGATTAGCAGTTTCGGCGAAGGCGCCAAGGCGCGAGCGATCGCCACGCGCTGCTGTTCGCCGCCGGAAAGCTGGCCGGGATAGTGGCTGAGCCGCTCGCCGAGACCGACGGCGACGAGTTCCTTGCGCGCGATCTCGAAGGCGCCGGCCACATTGGCGAGTTCGAGCGGCACCGCGACGTTTTCGAGCGCGGTCATGTTGGGGATGAGGTGGAAGGACTGGAAGACGATGCCGATGTTGCGCCCGCGGAAGTCCGCCACCCGGTCCTCGTCAAGCCGATGCAACGGCGTACCGTCGATGACGATCTCACCGCTATCCAGCCGCTCGAGCCCGGCAAGCACCATCAGCAACGTCGACTTCCCCGAACCCGACGGACCAACGATCCCGACGGACTCGCCGGCATCGATCGTGAGGCTCATGCCCTTCAGCACGTGCACCGAGGCCGCCGCCTCCCCGAGCGTCAGATCCGCGTTTTTGAGTTCGATGATGGTGCTGGCCAAGCGAAACAACCCTATATGAACGAAATGGGGAACAGAAACGGCATTCGGGATTTAGGAACAGGCCCATGGCATTAAAAGGATTTCAACGGGTTTTCTTGGCACTGACGATGACAATTGCGTTATCATCGGCAGCACGCGCCGAGACGATCAGCCTCGTGGGGTTCGGCGACAGCCTGATGGCGGGCTATCAGCTCCCGCCGCAGGACGCCTTCCCCGCTCGGCTCGAAAAGGCGCTCAAGGAAAAGGGCCTGGACGTGACGATCGCGAACGCCGGCGTTTCCGGCGACACTTCATCCGGCGGTCTTGCCCGCATCGACTGGTCCGTGCCCGATGGCACGAAGGGCGTGATCCTCGAGCTTGGCGCCAACGATGCGCTGCGTGGTATCCCGCCGGAAGAGACCCGCAAGAACATCGAGGCGATGATTACACGTCTCAAGGACCGCGGCATCCCGGTGCTGCTCGCGGGCATGATGGCACCGCCGAACATGGGCGCCGACTATGCCGCCCGCTTCAACCCGATCTTTCCGGAGCTTGCCGAAAAATATGGGCTGGAACTCTACCCGTTCTTCCTCGACGGCGTAGTGACCGAGGCGAAGCTCAAGCTGGAAGACGGCATGCATCCCAATGGCGACGGCGTCGGCGTAATGGTCGAGAAGGCACTGCCTATCGTCGAACGCTTTCTGGCAACCTTGAATAAGACGGAGTGATGACATCGTCCACAGTTAAGGGAACGTTAATATTCGTAAGTGTCAAATACTAGTTGCGTGCAGACTCGATGCGTGATTCGCTGAGACATCTGCAAGAGATTCGGGGAGCTCGCCATGCCGAGACTATTCACCGCCCTCGAAATTCCGCGCAATGCAGCAATGAGTCTTTCGTTGCTGCGCGGAGGACTTCCCGGAGCTCGCTGGATAGATGTGGAGAACTACCACATCACCTTGCGCTTCATCGGTGACGTCGACTGGCGCACCGCCGACGAGATCATCGACAAGCTCGATCGGATCGAAAGACCGGAATTCCAACTGCAGCTGACCGGCACCGGCGCTTTCGGCTCGAAGAAGCCGCATTCCGTCTGGGCCGGCGTCAGCAACCACCCGGAAATGTACGCCCTTCAGGCCGAGATCGAGCGCATCTGCCAGCGGCTCGGGCTCGGGCCGGATCCGCGAAAATTCACGCCGCATGTGACGCTCGCCCGGCTGCGCTCAAGCCGCGTCGAGGATGTGGTCGAGTACCTCTCCGGACGCGGTAATTTCATGACTTCGCTCTTCACCGTCTCGCGCTTCGTGCTTCTGTCATCGCGCGACTCGGTCGGTGGCGGGCCATACCTCACGGAAGAGGTCTTCCCGCTTCACGAGGCGCGGTCACCGAACCTTTCGAGCAACGACGAGCACCCGGCTTCGAGCATCTGGTAGAGCGCCTCGAAGGCTTCTGGCCCTTCGTAATAGGGGTCCGGGACATCCTGATTGCGGGCGGACGCATAGTCGAGGAAGAGATGCACCTTCTCGGCCGCATCGGCGGGCGCCAAGCGCTTGAGCGTGCGGACATTGTTTTCGTCCATGCCGAGGATCAGGTCGAAATCCCGGAAATCGTCCGGCCGAACCTGGCGCCCGCGCAGCGCAGAGATGTCGATCCCGCGCCGCCGCGCCGCCTGGATCGAGCGGTTGTCGGGCGGATCGCCGATGTGCCAGGCACCGGTTCCGGCCGAATCCACCTGCAGCGCTGGTGCCAATCCCTTTTGCTCGGCCAATGCGCGCAGCACACCCTCGGCCAGCGGCGACCGGCAGATATTGCCGAGACAAACGAAAAGAACTCTGACCGGTTTCATGCTATTCAATTTCGACAGGACTGGAGATTGATGCGCATTTATACGCAGCAGCTCGGCCTTCGAACAGGTCGATGTGTGGGAGAGAGACGATGACTGCGGAAAAGCTCGACGAGGCAACGATTGCCGAAAACCTGCACAAGATGGAAGGCTGGGTGCGAGCCGAAGACGGCAACTCGATCTGGAAGGCGTTCCGCTTCAAGAACTTCGTCGAAGCCTTCGGTTTCATGACCGAGTGCGCGATCGTCGCCGAAAAATTCAACCATCATCCCGAATGGTTCAACGTCTACAATCGCGTGGACGTAACCCTGACCACCCATGATGCCGGTGGGCTGACGGAACTCGACTTCAAATTGGCGGCGCGCATGGACAAGGCGGCGGCCGGCCGGATGCCGGATCATTTGAAATAGCACGGCCGATCCCCATATTGAGAAACGCCAGAGCATCCCGCTTTCAAGCGGAAAGCGGATAAGATGCTCTGGAATCAAAATGCAGAGCGCCGGAAGCGGGACGATGGACGACATCAAGATCGGTGAAATTCTCTTGCCAGGCGAAGAATCCGAGCAGGAGCGCCGGGAAAAGCGCGTGAAGCGACGCTTCTGGCCGACCTTTCGGCGCGCTGCCCGGCAGATCCCGTTCAGCCGCGATCTCGTCGCCGCCTATTACTGCGCGATTGACCCGAAGACGCCGACACGCACCCGCGGCATTCTGCTCGCAGCGCTCGCTTATTTCGTGCTGCCGCTCGACTTCCTGCCCGACGTGCTGGCAGTGGTCGGTTTCTCCGACGACGTGGCGGTGCTGACCGCGGCCTTCGCCGCCATCAGCGGACAGATCAAGGAAACGCACTATACCAAGGCCGACGAGACGCTGGCCGACACGCCCGAGGGCTGATGTTGAAAGCCGGCCGCCAGGTTGTGGCGCCCCATTCCTGCCCGAAAGTCAAACTCTTGCCCGAATCTTTGTGGCATAGACTTGCAAATGACGCTGGTCGCACGGTTAGGCGCGGCTGGCGCCATGTAATGGCTTGGGGCAGGAAACCTTCTGGAACAGCATTCCGAGGCGACGCGCATCCGGCATCGACCCTTGGTTCGCTCACCGCGAATCATCGGGTGAAAGACGCTGGGGCAGATGGGGCAAACCGCCCCATTTCGGGGCTAAACCCGCGGTTTTCAGCCTTCGTTGACGGTTTGGTAACCTGAATTAAGTCAAAACAAATCAAATCATGACTACGCGTCGCCCGTCTGACCTGTTTCGGGTGATCGAAAAGCAAGAAAAGCGGCAGGACCTCATGTTTGTAAGAAAGATCGCAACCGCAATCGCACTCGTTCTGGCAACCGCCAGCATGGCTGCCGCTCAGTCTCCGACGCGCATCCAGCAGTTCAACGCCTGGGGCGCCTATTCCTACAACGCCGGCGGCGGCAAGGTCTGCTACGTCCTCTCGGTTCCGAAGGAAAAGAGCCCGGCCGGCGTCGACCACGGCGACATCTTCTTCCTCGTATCCCAGCGCCCGGGCCAGAACATCAGCTATGAGCCGCAGGCGATGATGGGCTACCCCCTTCAGGAAAACTCCAAGGTCAACGTCGTCATCGACGGCCGCACCTTCGTGATGTTCACCAAGGGCAACTCCGCCTGGGTGGAAAACGCGGCCGAAGAACCGGCGCTCGTCGCCGCGATGAAGACCGGCAAGGCGATGTCGGTCAACGCCAAGTCGCGCAAAGGCACGGCCACCTCCTACTCCTATTCGCTCTCGGGCATCTCGGCTGCGCTGAAGCAGATCGAAGCCTGCAAGTAGTCCAGGCATGTCACGCAGTGTGCAGCGGTCTTGCGGCACAACAGGCGTGAAAGCCATGGCGAAGAACCAGACATTGGGCCGGCTGCGAAGCCGGCCTTTTGCGTTCAAAGGGTCTGCCTCGTGACTCCTGGCCAAAACAATGCTAAAGCGCGGCCCAACTTGAGAGCCTCCGCGCCCTGATTGGCCGCTTTCGATGGCTCGACCGATTTCAATTCGCGCATCAGGACGAACTCCGGACCCGCTCTCCGGACGGCCTCACGCCCGTACGACAGGACATCACGAGCATGGCAGCCACTGAAATTCTGAACCGGGTGGAGATCGCTAAGGCGCCGCAGGTGCGCACGGCACCGCAGGCGGAGAAGCCGTCGCTGATCGGCCTTCTGCGCGAGCACATGGCCAAGGCGCTGGTCGAGAAGGGCATCCCCGAGCGCCAGGTCAAGATGCGCGTCAGTCAGCTCTGGCACTGGCTCTACGTGCGCGGCGTCTCCGACTTCGACCACATGACGAACGTGTCGAAGGACATGCGCGAGATGCTGAAGCAGCATTTCACCATTGCCCGGCCCGAAATCGTCGAGGAACAGATCTCCGGCGACGGCACCCGCAAGTGGCTGTTGCGCTTCCCGGCTCGCGGCGCCGGCCGCCCGGTCGAGATCGAGACCGTCTACATTCCCGAGGAAGGCCGCGGCACGCTCTGCATTTCAAGCCAGGTCGGCTGCACGCTCACCTGTTCCTTCTGTCATACCGGCACGCAGAAGCTGGTGCGCAACCTGACCGCCGAGGAAATCCTCGCGCAGCTGCTGCTCGCCCGCGACCGGCTCGGCGACTTCCCGGAACGCGACACGCCGCAGGGTGCGATCGTTCCGGCCGAAGGCCGCAAGATCACCAACATCGTCATGATGGGCATGGGCGAGCCGCTCTACAATTTCGAACAGGTGAAAACCGCGCTGCTGATCGCCTCTGATGGCGAGGGCCTGTCGCTCTCCAAGCGCCGCATCACTCTTTCGACCTCCGGTATCGTGCCGGAGATCTATCGCACCGGTGAGGAAATCGGCGTCATGCTGGCGATCTCGCTGCATGCGGTGCGCGACGACCTGCGCGACATGCTGGTGCCGATCAACAAGAAGTACCCGTTGAAGGAACTGATGGACGCCTGCCGCGCCTATCCGGGGCTTTCCAACGCCCGCCGCATCACCTTCGAATATGTGATGCTGAAGGACGTCAACGACAGCCTCGAAGACGCCAAGCAACTGGTGAAGCTCTTGAAGGGCGTGCCGGCAAAGATCAACCTTATCCCCTTCAACCCATGGCCGGGCACCAACTACCAGTGTTCCGACTGGGAGCACATCGAGAAATTTGCCGACTTCATCAACCAGGCCGGCTACGCCTCACCGATCCGCACCCCGCGCGGTCGCGACATCCTTGCCGCCTGCGGCCAGCTGAAGTCGGAATCGGAGCGCATGCGCAAGGTCGACCGCCTCGCCTTCGAAGCAATGATGATTGCCAATCACGGCGAGGACTGAGACGAACCGCCTGCATCGCTGCAGTTCTGCGATCCCGGCACACCGGGATCGATGAAGAACTTTGATGGGTGATGCAGTTCCTATCGATTGATTTCATGTCACCGGTTTCCTAAGAAAGCGGGAAATCAATTGGAGGACAACCCATGCGCTCACTTCTCATCGCCCTTGCCGCCACGGTGGCATTCACCCTGCCCGCCCGTGCCGATGAGGTGACCGTCGCCGTAACCGCGATCGTCGAGCATCCGGCGCTCGATGCCGCCCGCGACGGCGTGAAGGATGCGCTGGCCTCCGCCGGCTACAAGGAAGGCGAGAACCTCAAGTTCATCTACGAGTCGGCCCAGGGCAACCCGGCAACCGCTGCGCAGATCGCCCGCCAGTTCGCCGGCGAGGCACCGAACGTGATCGTGCCGATCTCGACGCCGTCCGCCCAGGCGGTCGTTTCCTCGACCCGCGACATCCCGGTCGTCTTCACCGCCGTTTCCGACCCGCTCGGCGCCCAGCTCGTCAAGGACATGGAAAAGCCCGGCGGCAACGTCACCGGCCTCTCGGACATGTCGCCGGTTGCCGAACACGTGGCGCTGATCAAGGAGATCCTGCCGAACGCCAAGTCGATCGGCTATCTCTACAATTCCGGTGAAGCCAACTCCGTTTCGCTGCTTGCAGTTCTCAAGACCGAAGCCGAAAAGGCCGGCCTGACCGTCGTCGAATCCGCCGCCACCAAGTCGGCTGAAGTCCAGGGTGCGGCCCGCGCCCTCGTCGGTCGCGCCGATGCGATCTACGTGCCCACCGACAACACGATCATCTCCGCGCTGGAAGGCGCCGTCGCTGTCGCTGAAGAAGCCAAGCTGCCGCTCTTCACCGCCGACACGGATTCGGTTGCCCGCGGCTCGCTCGCAGCCCTCGGCTTCAACTACTACGACGTCGGCAAGCAGACCGGCGAAGTCGTCGTGCGCATCCTCAAGGGCGAAAACCCCGGCGACATCGCCGTGAAGGTCGCCGCCGGTTCCGACCTGGTGATCAACAAGAAGGCCGCCGAGAAAATGGGCGTCACCCTTCCGGAAAGTGTCGTAAAGCGCGCAACGCGCGTCGTTGAATAAGGCTTTCGGCCTTTTCAGGTTCAAGTTTGTTGCGTTTTGCCCGCCTCCGTTCCATACGGGGGCGGTTCGCTATGAGGGGCCTGCATCCTTGGGATTGAGGGGCCGCTCCGAAGTTCTAAGCCGCACATGCGCCCGGCCACAGATGGCCCCATGTGCCAGGCGGGAGCGTCGCGCCCATAAGGACAACCACGCGCGACACGTAGAAAAGAGGGTCTGGGGTTGAGTCTAATCGCTTTCTGGGGAGCCGTGGAACTGGGGCTGGTCTACGCCTTTGTTGCCGTCGGCGTCTTTCTTGCATTCCGGGTACTCGATTTCCCCGACCTGACCGTCGACGGATCGTTTCCGCTGGGCGCCGCCGTCACCGCCGTGCTGATCATTGCAGGCGTCAACCCATGGCTTGCCGCCTGCGTGGCGATGGTCGCGGGGGCTGCCGCCGGCATCGTCACAGCGATGCTCAATGTGCGCTTCAAGATCCTCAACCTGCTCGCCTCGATCCTGACGATGATCGCGCTGTTCTCGGTCAACCTTCGCGTCATGGGCAAGCCGAACGTCGCGCTGATCAATGCCGACACGATGCTGTCGCCCTTCTACGGTCTCGGTCTTCGTGATTTCTACGTCCGGCCGCTGTTCATCGGCGTGCTCGTCGTCATCGCCGTCATCGTGGTCTGGCGTTTCCTTGAAAGCGATGCCGGTCTTGCGATGCGTGCCACTGGCGCCAATGCCCGCATGGCTCGCGCACAAGGCGTCGACACCAACCGCCAGATCTACCTGGGCATGGCGATCTCCAATGCGCTCGTCGCCTTCGGCGGTGCGCTCTTTGCCCAGACCAACGGTTTCGCCGATGTCACCTCGGGCGTCGGAACCATCGTCGTCGGCCTTGCCGCCGTCATTATCGGCGAGACGCTGCTCGGCGCGCGCGGCATCCTGATCGCACTGATCGGCTGCGTGCTCGGCTCGATCCTCTACCGCATCGCCATTCAGTTGGCGCTGTCGACCGACATGCTCGGGCTGCAGGCCTCCGACCTTAACTTCGTCACCGCCGCGCTCGTCACCTTCGCCCTCGTCCTTCCCCGCCTGCGTCGTGGAGGTGCGGCATGATCAGCGTCAACAACATCCAGGTCGTCTTCGGCAAGGGTACGCCGCTGCAGAAGCAGGCGCTGAATGGCGTTAGCCTGACGATCGAACAAGGCTCCTTCGTCACCGTCATCGGCTCCAATGGCGCCGGCAAATCGACACTTCTCGGCGTGCTCGCCGGCGATGTGCTGCCGAGCGAAGGCCAGGTGATGATCGGCAAGACCGATGTCAGCCGCAAGGGCACCGCCGCCCGCGCCGGCCTCGTCGCCCGTGTCTTCCAGGATCCGCTGACCGGCAGCTGCGGCGCGCTCTCCATCGAGGAGAACCTGGCACTCGCCGCCAAGCGCGGCGAGGCGCGCGGCCTGACTGCCGCGCTCGGCCCCAAGCGCCGCGAGCATTTCCGCGAGCGCATCGCCGAACTCAACCTCGGCCTTGAAAACCGCATGGGCGATCGCATGGATCTGCTCTCCGGCGGCCAGCGCCAGGCGGTTTCGCTGGTCATGGCGACGCTCGCGGGTTCCGAAGTGCTGCTGCTCGATGAGCACACCGCAGCGCTCGACCCGGGCATGGCCGAGTTCGTGATGAACCTCACCCAGAAGATCGTCTCGGAGCGCAAGCTGACGACGATGATGGTCACCCATTCGATGCGCCAGGCGCTCGATTACGGCCACCGCACCATCATGCTGCACGGCGGCGAGATCGTACTCGACGTCGCCGGCGACAGCCGCAAGGAATTGCAGGTCGAGGACCTGATCGCCATGTTCCGCCGCATCCGCGGCCAGACGCTCGACGACGACGCCCTGCTGATCGGCTGATCCGGTCTGCCTGTCTCGCGGTCACAGCCGGCCCCTCATCTGCCTGCCGGCATCTTCTCCCCGTTGCCACGGGGAGAAGAGACAAGTGGCAGCCTCTCAGTCCTTTTTCGGCAGAGGGCGTGGGTTGCAACCTATGACCGCTTCACACTTCGCCTGAAAGCACCCCCAACAATCACCGTTTCCGCCGAACAGTGCGGCACGTGTTCTTCTCCCCGCAAGCGGGGAGAAGATGCCGGCAGGCAGATGAGGGGCGAAACTGTCCGCTTACCGCGCCGTCGTCATGAAGATCTTGACCGCAAACACCGAAAAGACCCCGGCGAAGCTGTAATCGAGCGCTCGCATCACGCCCCTGTTGCGCTGCAGCCAGGAGGCCAGCCAATCGGCGGTGAACACCACCAGCATATTGACCGGCATGCCGATCAGGATGAACAGCAGGCCGAGGAACAAAAGCTTGCCGGTGACCGAAGGATCGTCGGCGCTGACGAACTGCGGCAGGAAGGTCATGAAGAAGATGATGACCTTGGGATTGAGCAGGTTCACCCAGAAGCCGGCCGAAATGTTGGCAAGCGCGGTGCCCTCCGTGACCTCGACCTTCTGAACGGAAATGCTCGAACCAAAGCGGATCGCCTGCACCGCAAGCCACAGAAGATAGGCGGCACCACCGGTCTTGAGGATGGTGAAGGCGGTGGGCGAAGCGGTGATCAGCGCCGAAATGCCGAAGGCGACGAGAAGCGTATGCACGACGATGCCGAAGCTGGTGCCGAGCACCACGAAGAGTGCCGCCTTCTTGCCCTGAGCCAGAGCCCGGCTGATCGAAAGCGTCATGTCCGGGCCGGGCGTCGCCGCCAGAAGCAGCGTTGCGGCGGCGAAGGTGGCGAGGGTCGGCAGGCCAGGAATGAAGTCCATCGTCAGTCACCTCGGGGCAAGATCGCCCCCTCTAACGCCACGCCTTCGCTTTTGCCAGCGGATTCGCGCCATGGCGCGTTCTAGCGCTTGTATCGCCGCAGGTTCTGGCTAAAGTGCCGCAGATTTGCACGCGGCATCGCCGCCCTCCCCAAGACCAGACGGACGGAAACCATGGCATCGCATAAAGACGTGAAAAAGGTCGTTCTCGCCTATTCGGGCGGTCTCGACACCTCGATTATCCTGAAGTGGCTGCAGACCGAACTCGGCGCGGAAGTCGTCACCTTCACCGCTGACCTCGGCCAAGGCGAAGAGCTCGAGCCGGCGCGCAAGAAGGCCGAAATGCTCGGCATCAAGGAGATCTACATCGAGGACGTCCGCGAGGAATTCGTCAAGGATTTCGTCTTCCCGATGTTCCGCGCAAATGCCGTCTATGAAGGCGTCTACCTGCTCGGCACCTCGATCGCACGCCCGCTGATTTCCAAGCACCTGATCGACATCGCCAAGAAGACCGGTGCCGACGCCATCGCCCATGGCGCCACCGGCAAGGGCAATGACCAGGTTCGCTTCGAGCTTTCGGCCTATGCTCTGAACCCGGATATCAAGATCATCGCTCCCTGGCGCGACTGGTCGTTCAAAAGCCGCACCGACCTGCTCGAATTCGCCGAGAAGCACCAGATCCCGGTTGCCAAGGACAAGAAGGGCGAGGCGCCGTTCTCCGTCGACGCCAACCTGCTGCACTCCTCCTCCGAGGGCAAGGTTCTCGAAGATCCGGCCCAGGAAGCCCCGGAATACGTGCATATGCGCACGATCTCGCCGGAAGCCGCTCCGGACCAGGCGACCGTCATCAAGATCGGCTTCGAGCGTGGTGACGCCGTCTCGATCAACGGCGTGCGCCTGTCGCCCGCCTCTCTGCTTGCCAAGCTTAACGAGTACGGCCGCGACAACGGCATCGGCCGTCTCGATCTCGTCGAGAACCGCTTCGTCGGCATGAAGTCGCGCGGCGTCTATGAGACCCCCGGCGGCACGATCCTGCTCGCCGCGCACCGCGCGATCGAATCGATCACGCTCGACCGGGGTGCCGCACACCTCAAGGACGAGCTGATGCCGCGTTACGCCGAGCTGATCTACTACGGCTTCTGGTTCTCGCCGGAGCGCGAAATGCTGCAGGCAGCGATCGACAAGAGCCAGGAGCATGTCGAGGGCGAAGTGACGCTGAAGCTCTACAAGGGCAACGTTATGACCATCGGCCGCGAAAGCGACAAGTCGCTCTATTCCGACAAACTCGTCACCTTCGAGGACGACCAGGGCGCCTACGACCAAAAGGATGCCGCCGGCTTCATCAAGCTCAACGCGCTGCGCCTGCGCACGCTGGCTGCGCGCAACCGCTAAGTCGGTAAGCGCTGAAAGACAAAGCCTCCGCGATCCGTTCGCGGAGGCTTTTTTGTTTCCGCTACTCCGCCGCCTCCAGCAGCGGATCCTCGCGGTCAACGGCCGCCGCCAGCGGCTTCAGCCGAACCGTCCGGCGATACCAGACATAGCTGAGGATAGAGACGAGGCCGAAGCTCGGAATGATCGTGCCGAGTGCCAGCACCGGGACCCCCACCGCAGCGGCGATCGCGCCACCGAGCAGGCCTGAGCCCATCTGGACGAAGCCCATCATCGCGGATGCCGTGCCGGCGATATCGGGAAAGGGCGCCATCGCCGCCGTCATCATGTAGGGCATGACGAAGGCGATGCCGAAGGCATAGATGCCAATCGGCAGCATGACCGAGAGGAAACTCGGCGCAAGTGCATGCATGCTGTAAGCAAGGATCAGGCTGGCGAGACCGATGAAGACGAGGCCGGCCGGTACCAGCGCCTGCGGTGTGAAACGACGCATCAAGAGCCGCACAACCACCGTTCCCGAGAAGAACAGGCCTGACTGCATCAGCATGCCGACGCCGAACTCGGTGGGCGTCAGGCCGACTTCGTTGATGAGCACGAAAGGCAACATCGTCGCCCAGGCGTAGAGCGCGCCGACCGCTCCGCCGATGACGAGCGTCGAGGTGACGAAGCGGCTGTCGCTCACCAATCGCCGATAGGCCGCAAGGATCGGCTTCAGGTGGCCCTTGGCCGGGTCGGGTGTCACGGTCTCGGCCATGAAGAACTGCACGGTGAGGCAGGCCATGGCGGCAAAGCCGACCATCAGGAAAAAGATCGACTGCCAGCCGAAAAGGCCGAGCGCCAGGCCGCCGAGGGTCGGCGACACCGCGGGCCCGAGCGCCAGCATCATGCCGATCATGTTCATGATGCGCGCCGCTTCGGTGCCGGTGAACTGGTCGCGCACGATCGCGCGCGCCACCGTCATGCCGACGGAAGCACCGATGCCCTGTACCAGGCGTCCGGCAAGCAGCACCGCGACCGACGGCGCAAAGGCAGCCATCAGGCTGCCGACGAGATAAATCGCCATGAAGATCAGCGTCGCGCGGCGGCGCCCGATGACGTCGGACAGCGTGCCGGAAACGAGCTGGGCAAAGGCGAAGCCGGCGAAATAGAGCGACAGCGTCATCTTGATCGCCGCTTCGCTCGACGAAAACGCCCGCACCAACTCCGGCATGGCCGGCGTATACAGAGCCATGGAAACAGGCCCGAGCGCCACCAGGAACGCCCCGATGATGCTGGTGCGCCGCTCGCTCATGCGACGCGTCATTGCGAGGCTCCGGACTTGTCCTCGGACTTCTCGCCAGTTTCCTTGCCGGCGAGACACGGATCAAGCTCACGCAAGTTGTCGCGCAGGATGCGCAGATTGGCGCAGAGAACCTCGCGCGTCGCCTCGTCGAGCCCGGCAGTATAGGCGTCCATCATCTCCCTGAGCCCCGTCATCAGCTCGGTGAGCAGCGGACCGGCCTTCTCGGTGATGACGACGTTCTTGGCGCGGCGATCCGCCGGATCCGGCACGCGGGCAACAAGGCCCATCGCCTCCAGCCGGTCGAGATAGGCCGAAAGCGTCATCGGCTCGATGCCCATGCGGGTGGCGATTTCGGCCTGTTTGATACCCTCTTTCAGCACCACCTGGATCAATGTGCGCGCTTCGCCGGGCGTGATGCCCAGATCCATGGCATTGACCTTGCGGTCGAAAGCCCCGCGCAAAAGGCGCGAGACATCCGTGAGCAGCATTCCGATGGTTTCGGATTCAAGTTTGAAGGGCATCAGGATCGTTCACAAATGATATAATAAGCTTTTCTTATCATATCCCCTGACGCCGTTCAACACGCCCCTGGTTGCGGCTAGCCTTCGAGCTCCTCGCGCAGCATTTCGAGCTCCAGCCATTCCTCCTCCATGCGGGCGAGATCCGCACGAAGCTTCTCCAGTTCCTGCGCGAGCTTCGCAAAGGCGTTTGGATCTTTTGTGAAAAGCTTGGGATCAGCCATCTTTTCTTCGCGCTTGGCGGCCTCGGCCTCTGCCTTGGCGATCTCCTTCGGCAGGTTTTCGAGCGCGAATTTCTGCTTGTAGGAAAGCTTGCCCTTGGCGGCCTTCGGCGCATCGGCGGCGGGTGCAGCGGCGTCGGCTTTGGCCTTTTCCGCCTTCTCTGCCTTGCGCTTCTCTTCAATCGCGCCCTTGCGCTGCGCCATCATGTCGGAATAGCCGCCGGCATACTCGATCCAGCGGCCATCCGGCTCCTCCGGGTTTGCCGGCGCGATCGTCGAGGTGACCGTACGATCGAGAAAGTCGCGGTCGTGGCTGACGAGGATGACCGTTCCGGCAAAGCCGGCGACGATCTCCTGCAAGAGGTCCAGCGTCTCGATGTCGAGGTCGTTGGTCGGCTCGTCGAGGATCAGAAGATTGGTCGCCCGCGAAAGGATGCGCGCCAGCATCAGCCGAGCGCGCTCGCCACCCGAGAGCTCGCGGATCGGCGTGCGCGCCTGTTCCGGCTGGAACAGGAAATCCTTCATGTAGCCGGTAACGTGGCGCTGCTCACCGTTGACAAGCAGGTTGTCGCCGCGCCCGTCGGTCAGGTAATGGGCCAGCGTATCGTCCAGGTTGAGGTCTTCGCGCTTCTGGTCGAGCGTCGCCATTTCGAGGTTGGTGCCGAGCTTGACGGTGCCTGTGTCCGGCTCGATCTGCCCGGTCAGCATCTTGAGGAGCGTCGTCTTGCCCGCACCGTTCGGGCCGACGAGACCGATGCGGTCGCCGCGATGCACTCGGATCGAGAAGGGCGCGACGATGGTGCGGTCACCATAGGCCTTGCTGATCTTCTCCGCCTCGATCACCAGCTTGCCGGATTCCTTGGCATCGGCTGCCGTCGCCTGCACGGTCCCCTGCGGCCCCTTGTGGCCACGATAGACCGCCCGCATGCTCTGCAGCTCGCCGAGACGGCGCATGTTGCGCTTGCGCCGGGCCGTCACGCCATAACGCAGCCAATGCTCCTCGCGCTCGATCGCCTTGCCGAGCTTGTGCTGCTCCAGTTCCTCAGCCTCCAGCACCTCGTCGCGCCAGGCCTCGAAATGGGCAAAGCCGCGATCGAGCCGGCGCGACTGGCCACGATCGAGCCAGACGGTCGCCGTCGAGACCTTCTCCAGGAAGCGCCGGTCGTGCGAGATCAGCACCAGCGCCGAACGGCTGCGGGTAAGCTCATCTTCCAGCCATTCGATCGTCGGCAGGTCGAGATGGTTGGTCGGTTCGTCAAGCAGCAGGATGTCAGGTTCCGGCGCCATGACGCGCGCCAATGCCGCACGGCGCGCCTCACCGCCCGAAAGGCGCGTCGGGTCTTCTTCGCCGGTCAGGCCCAGATGCTGCAGCAGGTAGGCGACGCGATAGGGATCGTCGCTCGGGCCGAGACCGGCTTCGGCATAGGCCTGCACCGTGTCGTAGCCGTCGAAATCCGGCGCCTGGTGCAGATAGCGGATGGTCGCTGAGGGATGGCGGAACACCTCGCCCGACTGTGCCTCTGAAAGGCCCGCGGCGATCTTCATCAAGGTCGACTTGCCCGAGCCATTGCGCCCGACAAGGCAGATGCGATCGCCCGGTTCCACTTGCAGATTGGCACCGGCAAGCAGCGGCGCGCCGCCGAAGGTCAAGAAGATATCGTCGAGTTTCAGAATTGGGGGCGCCAAGGCTCAGGCTCCGGAAAG
This sequence comes from Sinorhizobium sp. NFACC03, assembly GCF_900103435.1. Classification (NCBI taxonomy): domain Bacteria; kingdom Pseudomonadati; phylum Pseudomonadota; class Alphaproteobacteria; order Hyphomicrobiales; family Rhizobiaceae; genus Sinorhizobium; species Sinorhizobium sp. NFACC03. Next base: position 7,337 of record NZ_FMXF01000006.1, on the reverse strand, counting down.
ATCATAGGGGCGGGCAAGCACGATGGCGCGTCCGCTCTTGAGGCTGAAGCGAAGGGGACCCTCCGCAACGTTGGAAACGGTTCGGGACGATCCGAACGGCAGGGTGAAATCGTCAAGCGGATAGCGCGCATTGACGATCGAAAGGCCGGTCAGCTCGGTCAATCCCAGCACGGAAAAGAGACAACCTTTCGGCAGGTCGAGATCGAGCGTGCCTGCCAGCAGCGGGTAGGCTTCTTCCTCGCCCGAGGTCATCAGCACCGAAAGCCCGCGCTCGGCAAGCGCTGCGGCCTGCAGCAGGTGCAGGAAGGCATGGTCGCTGCGGCTGCCGCCAAGCGCGCCGGCAAAGATCAGCCGATCAGCGCCGCGGGACAACGCAGCCTCGACCGCGATCTCGCCATCCGTCGCAGCCTTTGCCGCCGGGTAGGGCTCGCGTGGAACGGAGGCGAACTCGGACAGCAGGGCGTCTTCGGTCGAATCGAAATCGCCGACCCAGACATCCGGCACGACGCCGAGCAAGCGGGCATGGCGCATGCCGCCGTCAGCGGCAACGAAGCGGCTGCCGCTGAGCTGCTCTGTCAGCCGGCTGGTCACCGAGAGGGCGCCGCCAAGCAATATGGTGAAGGTCGATCGAGCCATGGCAATGCCCATAGCGCAAAGGATCGCGGAAGGAAAACGAAGAAAACCGCAAACCGCTGCGATCGCAGCAATTTGCCGAAGCCGTCAGTGTCCTTCCGGCACCGGTTCCGGGAATAGCATGCCGGCATAGATCCCGGGTGTTGAATCGGGAATTTCGATCGCGCCGGCCACGCGCTCGTAGAACTTCGCCGGGCCGACGCCACCGATGACCGCATAGCCGTAGCCCGCCTCGCGCATCGCCGTCAGGCTTGCAAGCAGCAGCGCCTCGCCGATGCCCTGCCCACGCATACCTTCATCGACGCCGGTTGGGCCGAAGAAGCCGAGCGCTGTCACGTCGTGGCAGGCAAAGCCGACGATCTTTTCGTCGTGCACCGCGACGTGCATGCGTGTCGGGGTCGAGGAGAAGGCAGCTTCCGCTTCGCCTGCCCAGCCGGCGCCAAACGTCTTTTCGATCCAGGAGACCACCAGACGGCGTTCCGGCGCCATGGCGCGACGGATGCTGATGCCTGAACCAAGCCGCGACTGGGGCTCTGCCGGAAGGGCATAAAGTCGAACTAGCATATCTGGCATGGGATTTCCTCCTTGCGGCCAAGCGTGATGGTGTCATAGCGCAGTTGCCGGTTGGCGAAAACGCCCGACAGAAAATGGGCTCGCCCCATGCGTCGCCCATTCCAAACACCGCTTGCCATGGAGCCGCCGCAGCGGTAAATCTCTTGCCGCTCTAACGGGGTGCCTCCCGACCGCATGGCGGCCGGAGGCTGAGAGGCGTCAAAACGCCAACCCGCGGAACCTGATCCGGCTCATACCGGCGGAGGGATTAGACGCGATCGCACCGATACGCCCTTTTCCCGTGCAACAACGAACTTTGGGAGAGGTGCTTCGCATGTCCAATTCATCACAGCTCAAAATACTTAGCCGGCTAGCGCTGGCCGCAAGCGCAAGCCTTGTTTTCACCGGTTATGCCGCCGCTGCCGACAAGACGCTGACCGTCTACACCTATGAAAGCTTCATCACCGAATGGGGGCCGGGCGCCAAGGTGGCGGAAGCCTTCGAAAAGACCTGCGAATGCAAGGTCAACTATGTCGGTGTTGCCGATGGCGTCGAACTCTTGACGCGCCTAAAGCTCGAGGGTGCTGCCTCGAAGGCCGACATCGTGCTCGGTCTCGACACCAACCTCGTGGCGGAAGCAAAGGCAACGGGCTTCTTCGCACCGCATGGCATCGAAGCGAAGGACCTGAAGGTGCCCGGCAACTTCTCCGACGACACCTTCCTGCCCTATGACTACGGCCATTTCGCCGTCGTCTACGACACCGAGACGCTGAAGACACCGCCGAAGAGCCTCAAGGAACTGGTCGAAGGCGACGCGTCGCAGAAGATCGTCATCGAGGACCCGCGCACCTCGACGCCGGGCCTCGGATTGCTGCTTTGGGTCAAGGCGGTCTATGGCGACGAGGCGGGTGCTGCCTGGGCGAAGCTCAAGGACCGTGTTCTGACCGTCACCCCCGGCTGGTCGGAAGCCTATGGCCTCTTCACCAAGGGCGAAGCGCCGATGGTGCTCTCCTACACCACCTCGCCCGCCTACCACATGGTCGCTGAGAACACCGAGCGCTACCAGGCGGCCACCTTCTCGGAAGGTCACTACATCCAGATCGAAGTCGCCGGCATGACCAAGAGTGCCAAGGAGCCGGAACTGGCAAAGCAGTTCCTCGCGTTCATGACCGGTCCGGAATTCCAGTCGATCATTCCGACAACCAACTGGATGATGCCGGTCGCAGCAACCAAGGAGCCGCTGCCGGACGCCTTCAACAAGCTGGTCAACCCGGAGAAGACCTTCCTGCTGCCATCGGAAGAGGTCGCGAAGAACCGCAAGGCCTGGATCGACGAGTGGCTTGCTGCCATGAGCAAGAACTGAGGCCGGATTGTTCGCACTTCGCGAAAACCGCATGACTGTTGTCGCCGGGGCGATTTGCCTCGGCGCCTTCCTGCTCTTCGTCGGCCTGGCGATCGCCGCCTTGCTCGCCCAAACCGGCGGCACGGACGAAGGCACTCTGTTCGACGCCTATATCTGGCGCGTCACCCGCTTCACGCTGCTGCAGGCAAGCCTTTCCACTCTGCTGTCCGTGCTCTTCGCGATACCGGTGGCGCGGGCGCTGGCGCGGCGGCCGCGTTTCTTCGGCCGGATCTGGCTGTTGCGGCTGATGGCGCTGCCGCTCGGCCTGCCCGTTCTCGTCGGCGCACTCGGGCTGATCGAGATCTGGGGACGCCAGGGCTTCCTCAATTCCGGCCTGCGCTGGCTCGGCCTCGAGCAACCGATCAGCATCTATGGCCTGTTCGGCATCCTGCTTGCCCATGTCTTCTTCAACATGCCGCTTGCGGCGCGCCTGTTCCTGGCCGGCCTCGAGCGCATTCCCGCCGAATACTGGCGCAGCGCTGCCAATCTCGGCATGCCCTCCCGAGCGCTCTTCCGCTTCATCGAATGGCCCGTCCTGCGCGGCCTGTTGCCGGGCGCGGCCGGCCTCGTCTTCATGCTCTGCGCCACCAGCTTCACGCTCGTGCTGACGCTTGGCGGCGGGCCCGCTGCCAGCACCATCGAGGTCGCGATCTATCAGGCGCTGCGCTTCGATTTCGATCCGCCACGCGCCATCGCGCTGTCCGGCCTGCAGATCGCCATGACCGGCGTCCTGCTTCTCATCCTCAGACGTCTGGCAACGGATCCGGAAGAGGGCATGACCGGCGGCCGAACCGTTCGACGCTTCGATGGCACAACGACAGCGGCGCTGTTCAACGATGGCGCCTGGATCATCCTGGCATTGCTCTTCCTCATCGTCCCGTTGATTGCGGTGGTCGTCTCCGGCCTGCAGGCCGATCTTCTGAAGCTCGCGCGCGATCCGAGCGTGCACCGGGCACTGATGACGAGTGCGGCGATCGCGCTCGCCTCGGCACTCGCCTCCGTCGCCATGGCGGCCGTGATGATCCGCGCCGCGGCGACGGTCACCGCGCCACGCCATGCGGGCGCGCCGGCACACGGCCTTGCCGGTGCGATCGGCGCCAGTACCTCGCTGATCCTGCTGGTGCCGCCTGTCGTGCTCGGCGCCGGCTGGTTTCTGCTCCTTCGCCCCTTCGGCGATGTCGCGCGCTTTGCGCCTGCCATCGTCGTGGCAATCAACGCCCTGATGGCGCTTCCTTTCGTCCACCGCATCCTGGCGCCGGCCATGGCGACGCACGCGGCGCGTTCCGAGCGGCTGACAGCGAGCCTCGGCATCCGCGGTTTTCATCGCCTGCGATGGATCGACCTTCCGGCGCTCCGAAGGCCACTGCTGATGGCGCTCTCCTTCGCCATGGCGCTATCGCTCGGCGATCTCGGCGCCGTCGCCCTGTTCGGCTCGCAGGACATGGTGACGCTTCCCTGGCTGCTCTATAGCCGCATGGGCAGCTACCGCACCGCCGATGCGGCCGGCCTCGCCCTCTTCCTCGGGCTTCTCTGCCTGATCTTCACCATCCTCGGCACAGCGGAAGACGTCCGCCGGCGGGAAGGACGCAAAGCATGACCGAGCCCAACGCTGCCATAGAACTGCGCAATGTCGAGATTCGTTTCGAAACGACCACGCTGCACTTCGATTGCACTATCGCTGCCGGCGGCATCGTCGCCGTTGCCGGCGCCTCCGGTTCCGGCAAGTCGACGCTCTTTCACCTCATCGCAGGCTTTGAAGATGCCGACCACGGCGAGATCCGTGTCCTCGGCCAGAACGCTGCCAACCAGGCACCTTCGGAGCGTCCGGTCTCGATGATCTTCCAGGACAACAATCTCTTCGCCCATCTCGATGTCGCGACCAATGTCGGCCTCGGTATCGACCCGGCACTTCGCCTGACGGACGAAGATCGGAAGAGGATCGAGGACGCGCTTCGCCGCGTTGGGCTTGAAGGCTTCGGACGAAGGCTGCCGCCTACGCTTTCCGGCGGCGAACGCCAGCGGGTCGCGCTTGCCCGCGCACTTGTGCGGCACCGCCCCCTCCTGTTGCTGGATGAACCATTTGCTGCCCTCGACCCCGGGATGCGCACCGGCATGCGCACGCTTCTTGGCGAACTGCACGCGGAAGAAGGCAACACCATTCTGATGATCACGCACCATCCCGAAGACGTGAAGGCGTTGGCCGATAGCGTGCTTTTTCTCGACCAGGGGCGTATCATTGCACACGATATGCTCGACCGCTTCCTGGAGCGGCGCGACAATGCGGCAATCGACCGCTTTCTTGGCAACGCGTGACGGTGGGGCCGGTTTCTCCTCGCCCTCAGCCGATCGCCACAATTTGACCGCGGCGCCGTGCGACGCGCGAAATATCCGGCCGGGAGCGCGAATATTCGCGCATCCGTTGCCGTGATACCACGGGGCAACTATTTCTACCGAGACAAACTAGGCAGGTGGCGCTGAAATCAGATACAGCAAGACCAGGGCTGAACGGTCGCGGCGGAGCAACGCTGCCGGACTGAAAAAGTAGGACTTTCAACGCTGTCGTTCCATTGCCCCGCTGCATGCGGGTGGAGCGACAGACGGGAAACGGGCTGAGGCATGGAGAGGCATACAGTCACACACGACCGGTTCCCGCCGAAACGCGGACGGCTGCGTGCACGCGCCGTGGTTGCACTGATCGCGACCGCGCTTCTCTCCGCATGCCAGTCGGTGATCGAGCAATCCTACGAGCCGACAGTTTCGCCCTCGTCCAATCCGCAGATTGTCGACGAGGTCCAGAAGAACGATCCGCGCGCGAAGATGGGCGCACGCGAACATCCGCGCATCGTCGCAAGCTACGGCGGCGAATACAAGGACGCGAAGACCGAACGGCTGGTCGCCCGCATCGCCGGAGCGCTGACCGCCGTCTCGGAGAACCCGCAACAGTCCTACCGCATCACCATCCTCAATTCGCCGGCGATCAACGCCTTTGCGCTGCCGGGCGGCTATCTCTATGTCACCCGCGGCCTGCTGGCCCTTGCCAATGATGCCTCCGAAGTCGCCGCCGTGCTCTCGCACGAGATGGCGCACGTCACCGCCAACCACGGCATCGAACGTCAGCAACGCGAGGAAGCGGAAGTCATCGCCAGCCGCGTGGTCTCCGAGGTGCTGTCGTCCGATCTCGCCGGCAAGCAGGCGCTCGCCCGCGGCAAACTGCGGCTTGCGGCCTTCTCGCGCAACCAGGAGCTCCAGGCCGACGTCATCGGTGTGCGCATGCTCGGCGAAGCCGGCTACGATCCTTACGCCGCCGCACGCTTCCTGGACTCGATGGCAGCCTATAGCCGCTTCACCGCCGTCGATCCGGAATCCGACCAGAGCCTCGACTTCCTGTCGAGCCACCCGAATGCACCGCAGCGTGTGGACCTTGCGCGCAGGCATGCCCGCGCCTTCGGGCCGGAAGGCACCAGCGGCGATCGCGGCCGGGACTATTACCTCGCCGGTATCGACGGCCTGCTCTACGGCGACAGCCCCCAGGAAGGCTATGTCCGCGGCCAGACCTTCCTGCACGGCCAGCTCGGAATCCGTTTCGACGTGCCGACCGGCTTCCAGATCGACAACAAGGCAGAAGCGGTCCTTGCGACCGGACCCGGTGACATCGCTGTGCGCTTCGACGGCGTGGCGGATACGGGCGGTCGCAGCCTGACCGACTATATCGCCAGCGGCTGGGTCACCGGCCTGCAGCCCGACACGATCAGGCCGATCAACATCAACGGTCTGGAAGCCGCGACCGCGCGTGCCTCGGCCGATCGCTGGGATTTCGATGTCACGGTCATCCGCATCGACACCCGCATCTACCGCTTCCTGACCGCCGTTCCCAAGGGTTCGAACGCGCTCGAGCCGACAGCGAACCAGCTGCGCAGCTCGTTCCGCCGCATGACGCAGGGCGAGGCCCAATCGCTGAAGCCTCTGCGCATCCGCGTCGTAACGGTAAGGCCCGGCGAGACGATCGCAACGCTTTCCGCCCGCATGATGGGGACGGATCGCAAGCTGGACCTGTTCCGGGTGATCAATGCGATGCAGGTCACCTCGACAGTGAAGCCGGGCGACAAGGTCAAGATCGTTTCCGAGTAAGCACGGCACCAAGGCGCATATGCTGCTGAAGGCTCCGGCCTTCGCTGCTGCGCCAGACCTCGATGTTCGAACACAGGGCAGTGCCTCGGATTGAGGTCCAAGCCCGTACGACTATGCCCCTGAGGCCTACAGCGCCGCGCGTCCTGTCAGACACGCAAAGGCACTTTGAAGTGCTGCATGGTTTTGTCCTTTGACCGGCTACGGCCAAAGAAAACATGCACGGCTAGAGCATTTCACTGTTTCATTAAAACAGCGAATTGCTCCAACTGTTTGAAATTGCGCAATTCCGGACGGAAAACCGTTTCGCACTTTTCCTGGAATTGCTTGTCTTATGACATTGGCTGCCGAACAGGTCAGAACGGAACCGCTGCGGGAGGGTCGCCGCCCTCCCGCAGCGGCGAGGGTCGGATCGTTGGAATTGCGGACCTTTTGATGGGTCGAGCTAGAGTCGGATCGCCCTCGTCTTTCCCTTGAGGCCTGAACGGATACCCGGAGTTCGGCTCCGGATGACAAGCACAGGACAAGCGAAAGATGATGAACGATAGCATCGGGGTCGACATCTCGAAAGACCATCTCGACGTCCACAGGCTGAGCGACGGTGTGAGCCGGCGCTTCGCCAACG
>NZ_FMXF01000050.1:0-28966 GCF_900103435.1 Sinorhizobium sp. NFACC03 | reverse complement strand
CGGCACGCCCGACGAGATCTACGACCATCCGGTCTCGCCCTTCGTCTTCGGCTTCATCGGCCAGTCGAACGCGCTCGCCGTCACGCTCCAGAACGGCGAGATCTGGTTCGAGGACCGGCCGATCGGGCTCAGGGCTCCGTCCGAGCCGGACGGGCCGGCCAATCTGCACTTCCGCCCACACGACATCGAGCTGATCGACGGCTGCGGCGGCTGTCTTGCCGGTCTCGTCACCGCCAGCCGCCGCGTTGCCGGCACCCGCCATCTCGAACTCGACCTGGGCCGCAACCATCCGCATGTCGAGATCGAACTGTCGCCCGAACGCGCCGCCGCCGGCGACCACAGCCGCATCGCCTTCCGGCCGACAAAGTGGAAACTCTTCAGAGACAACAGAGAGCAGGCTGTAGCCGCGGAGGCAAAAATCGAGAGCCGCGCCATCGAGATACAGGAACCAACATTGGTCGCCCAAGCCTCTTAAGCAGGGGCGACACATCGTCGGACTTAAGGAGTCTCGAGCGGCCAGACCTCGACCACCCCATGAGCCACTGCGCACGGGGTGCGTGACACCATATCGATCGCTTCGGCCAGGTCTGCGGCCTCGATCACCGCGAAGCCGGCCACAGGAAGCGAAGACGACATGAACGGACCGCTTCGCTTCTCGACATGCGCGGCGTTGGCGTTGCGCACCTGAACAGGCGCTCCGGCGATCCCCATCAAGGCTCCTCTTGCACGAAGTTCCGCATCATGCGCGTGCGCCGCATCACGGACGTCCGCCGCCGTGCGGTCGTAGCCTGCACGGTCTCCATATCCAATGGTCACGAATTTAGGCATCAGCAGTATCCTCCCGGTAGCGGCACCTACTTCCGACGGGCTAATTGACAGTCGGGCCGACGGAGCCTTCCGTGAGGGAACGCGGCCGCACAGGAAAAAGTTCGTCCATGCCGCGACAGGGAGGATGCAATGCCGACCATCATCGCCCACCACAAGATCACGAAAAGCGCGGAACACTGGTTGAAATCACCGAAGCGCAAGGAGTTCTTCAGCACGCTCGGCGTGACCAGCATTCGAACCTTCGTCGATCCCCAGGATCAGACCCGGGTGGCCATTCTCATGGATGTCCCCGATCTGGACGCCCTGTCGAAAGCCATGCAGACCCAGGCCGCGGCCGATGCGATGGTCTTTGATGGCGTCGTGCCGGAATCAATCGTGATCCTGGTTGAATCATAGGGCACAGTCCGCCCGTATTCTGCCATTGAGGCCAGACGGAACGCACCGGGGAGCCGCCCTTCCCGCGGTGCTTCGCTGCGACCTGAGCCGACCCCTTACATTGCGGTACAATTGCTGGTGGCGGCCGACATATCCGGGATACCTCGCCGGACCAGATTGCGATCGTCACCTCAACGGCCCCGAAAGGAACGATCGCATGCGCCGCCGAATCATCCCTACTCTTGCCCTCGCCTTTGCAACGAGCGTGGTTGCTTTCGCCGCCCAGGCTGCGGACATCAAGAATATCGTCATCGTGCACGGCGCCTTCGCCGACGGTTCGGGCTGGCGACAGGCCAGCGATATCCTGGAGCGGCGCGGCTTCAACGTGACGGTCGTGCAGGAACCGCTAACCTCGCTTGCCGCCGACGTCGAGGCGACGAACCGTGTTCTGGACCTGCAGGATGGGCCGACCTTGCTCGTCGGGCACAGCTACGGCGGTATGGTGATCAGCGAAGCCGGACATCACCAGAAGGTCGAAGGATTGGTCTACGTCGCAGCGTTTCAGCCGGACAAGGGCGAGAATTTGGCAACGCTTGTCGGATCGAAGCCGCCGGCGGCAATGAGCATCAAGGAAACCACCGACGGCAAGTATCTCTATCTCGATCCGACAGCGTTTGCTGCTGATTTCGCTGCCGACCTTCCCAAAGCGGAAGCGGCCTTTGCGGCGAAGTCGCAGGTCTTTGCCGCAAAAGAGGTTTTCACCGCCAAGTCCGGCGATCCGGCATGGCGGACGAAGAAAAGCTGGGCGGTCGTAGCGACCGAAGATCGCGCCATCAATCCGGACCTTGAACGAAGCATGGCGAAGCGCGCCGGCAGCCAGGTAAGCGAGATCAAGGCAAGCCACGCCGTCTTTGCCTCGCAAGCGGAAAAGGTTGCCAACATCATAGAGACCGCAGCCAAGGACGCCGGCAAATAGCCCGAACACGCCGAGCGTCTGCGTCCTGAGTGCGGCGCCCTTCCGCACTCAGGACAGCGGATCGGCGACGTTCTTCCATTCTTGATTGCCGGCTTGACAGTCCGCTCAAAGAGCGGAAAACTTTGCGCATGGGGGTGCGATCACCCCATGAGGCGCCAGCCGAAGCATCGCGTCCACTCAACCGCTCATCCGGAGGACGCGTCATGTCGTCATTTCTCGAAATATCCTCGGAAAAACTCTCTCGCCTCATCGGCACGCCGAACTGTCCCGCACTGATCGATGTCAGGATCGACGAAGATTTCGACGCCGATCCCCGCCTCATCCCAGGTTCGTACAGGCGCGACTACCGCCAGGTTCAGGATTGGATCGACGACGTCGCCAAGGCATCGGCAATCATCATCTGCCAGCAGGGCAAGAAGCTCAGCCATGGCGTTGCCGCCTGGCTTCGCAATGCCGGCATTGCTGCCGACGTGCTCGAAGGCGGTTTCGAGGCTTGGGCGGATGGCGGCTATCCGGCCGTGCCCGCTTCCGCGATACCCGAACGGGACGCCGGCGGTAGGACCGTCTGGGTTACGCGGGCACGCCCAAAGATCGACCGCATCGCCTGCCCCTGGCTGATCCGTCGTTTCGTCGATCCGAAGGCTGTCTTCCTGTATGTGGCGCCGTCAGAGGTCGAGATGGTCGGCGAGCGCTTCGGCGCTACGCCCTTCGATATCGATGCTCCGATCCGCTGGAGCCATCGCGGTGAACTCTGCACCTTTGACGTGATGGTCGAGCAGTTCGGCCTTGCAACCGCTCCGCTTCTGCGGCTAGCCACCATCGTGCGCGGGGCCGACACCGCCCGTCCCGAGCTTGCGCCCGAGGCGCCGGGCCTGCTTGCCGCCTCCCTCGGTCTCTCGCGCATGTATGCCGACGACCTGGAGCAACTGGATGCGGGGATGCTGCTCTACGACGCCTTCTATCGCTGGTGCCGGGATGCTACCAACGAGACGCACAACTGGCCCTCGCCCAAGAAGGACGCCTGAGATGACCGATATCGCTGACAAGGCCGCGCCCGAAATGGCGCGGCAACGGCAAAGCCACGGCATCCCGTTTGGCGAAGCCGTCCGGGTTTGGGCACGCATTGCGGCCCTCAGCTTCGGTGGCCCTGCCGGACAGATCGCGGTGATGCATCGCATCCTTGTCGATGAGAAGCGCTGGATCGGCGAGCATCGCTTCCTGCATGCGCTGAACTACTGCATGCTGCTGCCCGGACCCGAGGCGCAGCAGCTCGCCGTCTACATCGGCTGGCTCCTGCACCGGACCGCCGGCGGCCTCGTTGCCGGACTTCTCTTTGTTCTGCCGGGTTTCCTGGCGATCCTCGGTCTGAGCTACATCTACGCCGCCTTCGGCAATGTCACCGTCGTCGAAGGCCTCTTCTTCGGCCTGAAGGCCGCCGTACTCGCGGTGGTCGTCCAGGCTGTATTCCGCATTGGCAGCCGAGCACTCAAGAACCGAATGATGATCGGCATTGCGGCCGCCGCCTTCGTCGCCATTTTCTTCTTCCGCGTTCCCTTCCCGTTGATCATCCTGGCAGCCGGCGTGCTCGGCTATATCGGCGCTCGCTCCGGTTCGCCGCTCTTTCGCATTGGCGGTGGACACAAGGGCGGCACGGGCCCGGTTCTGAAGGACGAGGACTCCGCGCTCGGCGAGGAAATCCCCGCGCATGCGCGCCCCAACCTTGCATGGTCGCTGCGGATTTCCGGCGTGCTGCTTGCGCTGTGGCTCGTGCCCCTGGCGTTGCTCATCATCGTCCTCGGTCGGGACAGCGTCTTCAGCCAGATCGGCCTGTTCTTCAGCCAGATGGCGGTCGTCACCTTCGGCGGCGCCTATGCCGTGCTCGCGTACGTCGCCCAGGAGGCCGTCCAGCACTACGGCTGGCTGAAGCCCGGCGAAATGCTGGACGGCCTCGGCATGGCCGAGACGACGCCGGGGCCGCTGATCATGGTCGTCCAGTTCGTCGGATTCATGGGCGCCTACCGCGACCCGGGCACGCTCCATCCGATGATGGCGGCGACCTTGGGGGCGATGCTGACCACCTGGGTGACCTTCGTCCCGTGTTTCCTCTGGATCTTTCTTGGGGCGCCCTTCATTGAGCGGCTGCGGAACAACATCGCGCTCACGGGCGCCATGTCGGCGATCACCGCCGCCGTTGTGGGAGTTATTCTCAACCTTGCCGTCTGGTTCGGGCTGCACACCTTGTTTGGGGAGCTCGTGAGCGGGCAATTCGGGCCGTTCGCGCTCGACATACCGGTGCTAGGGTCGCTGGTACTGCCGTCGCTCCTGCTGACGCTTGCCGCCGGCGTGGCGATCTTCCGCTTCAACGCCTCGGTGATCACGACGCTGCTTGCCTGCGCGCTTGCAGGCATGGCCTGGACGCTGGCAACGAACTGATTGCGAAAGCCGCGTCTAGTCGTCGTAGACCGATTGCGGGAGGTGGAATCCCTCCGGCAATTGCGATCCATAGAAGCGTTCCTCCGATGGGGGCGGCGGAGGTTCGCGATGCTTCACCGCGCAGGCGGCAAGCACGGCCTTGAGCTGCACTGGCCGATAGTGTTCGACAAGGTTTGGAGATGGGTCTTGCTTGTCCGTCGGTCGCGACATCAGGGTCCTCATGGGCTCTCGTCACGGAGCGACTGTGCCAGCCAATCGATCTCGCCGCAACTGCTCGGCTGCATGATCGCCCGTTCGACAGTGCGACCATTGTACAGTTGACCTTTGGCCGCTCCGGGTCTCCTTTATGGTGCGGCATAATCGGGCGATCAATGCGACCGCTCGTCAACCGTCACCTCAGCCCGCACGCCGCCGGCACGCAAGAACGCACCTTCATTGAGGAAATCGAATATGCAGGATCCCCTGGCGAGACTCGGCCTGAAGCACCCGTTGATCGTCGCGTCGATGGCCGGCGGCCCCTCGTCGCCGGAGCTCGTCATCGCGTCTTCGGCAGCCGGAGCGCTCGGGTCGATCGGCGCAGCCTATTCGAGCCCGGCGGCCATCACCGAGTTCGTCGACAAGGTTCGTGCAGGCACCGACCGTCCTTTTGCGATCAACCTCTTCATCCAGCACCCGCAGCCGCAGATCGACGCGGCGACGGTCGAGCGGGCGGTGGCCGCGACGGCGAAGTACCGTTCAGAACTTGATCTGCCGGCGCCGCAATTCGCCGCACCCTATGAAGAGGATTTCGATCAGCAGTTCGAGGCCGTGCTGAAGGCGAAGCCGGCAGTCCTTAGTTTCGTCTTTGGCGTGCTGCCTGCCGAGTACATGCGGACCGCGCGCAAGTCGGGGATGCTGATCATCGGCACGGCGACGACACCGGAGGAAGCAGAGGCGCTCGAAGAAAGCGGCGTCGATGCGATCACCCTCCAGGGTTTTGAGGCGGGCGGCCACCGCGGCATTTTCGATCCCGAGGCCGCGGACAGTGAAATCGGCCTTCGGGATCTGCTGACCCGAACCCTCCCGAAGGCGAAGGTGCCACTGATCGCGGCAGGCGGCATTATGACGGCCGTGGATATCCGGTCGGTCCTCGCCATGGGCGCCAGCGCGGTGCAGATGGGAACGGCGTTCCTCGCGACCGCCGAAGCAGGAACCTCGGCAGCCTATCGCGCCGCACTCCAGGGCACGGAACGCGCAACGCGGACAACGCGCGCCTTCTCCGGCCGGTTTGCTCGGGGCATCGAGAACCGCTTCATGAACGAGCTGGACGCCGCCGCCGCAATGCCCTTCCCGGCCCAGAACAAGTTCACGCGCGATATCAGAGGCGCGTCTGCAGCAAAGGGATCGGCGGACTTCCTCTCCCTTTGGGCGGGAACCGGCAAAGGAGAGCTTTGGCAGGGCTCAGCGGCCGATCTGATCGAGAAGCTGTTTGCCGATTGATCGCCCGCTGCTCGAATTGTGCCCCGACACCGCTGACGAGAGGATGGAGCGGGTCTCTTTACTTCTGTCCAGTTGCGGGTGAATGCTTGCCAATTGGCAATGATCATCGCGAAAGTCGGCAGAATGGATCGTATCGACGCAATGAAGGTCTTCGTCACCGCGGTCGATGAAGGCAGCCTCGCAGCCGCGGCCCGGCGGCTGAAGCGATCGCCGACGGCGGTCAGCCGCGCCCTGAACCTGCTCGAAGCCCATGTCGGGGTCGAACTGCTCCATCGAACGACACGATCGTTGAAGCTCAGCGAAGCCGGCCAGCGCTATGCGGCTGCCTGCCGGCGGGTGCTGATCGATCTCGAAGAGGCCGACATGCTCGCAGGTGGCGAACGTGCGGCCCCTCGCGGCACGCTGACGATCTCCGCGCCACCGATCGTTGGCGAAGAGGTGCTGCGTCCGATCCTCGACGACTTCCTCAACCTCTACCCTTCGGTTTCGGCCCGGCTCCTCCTGCTCGATCGCTTCGTAAACCTTGTCGACGAGGGTGTCGATATCGCGCTGCGCATCGGACATCTCGCCGACTCTTCGCTGATTTCGACACGAATCGGTGGCGATGTCCGGCGTGTCGTCGTCGGCTCGCCTCGTTATCTCGCCAACCACCCGCGGATTGACGAGCCGGCCGATCTCGCCAAACACCAGATCGTCGCCTTTACCAACTTCGGCCTCGATTCCTGGACATTCACGCCAGCCGAGGGGTCGTTGATCCCTCGCACGGTGCAGTTCACACCGCGCTGCATCGTCAACAGTGTGCGTGCCGCGACCGACTCCGCCGCCGTGGGTACCGGCCTGACCCGGCTCTACTCCTATCATGTCGCGCGCTACGTCAGCGATGGGCGGTTGAAAATCGTGCTGGCTGATGCCGAGCATCCCCCGATGCCGGTTCATCTTCTTGCACCGCAGGGCCGCATGTCCGTGCCGAAGGTTCGCGCCTTTGCTGATTTCGCGCTGCCACGTCTGCGGACCGAGTTCGCACGCATGGCAACGGAAGCTGGCACGCTCGGCTGATTATGCCGAGATGCGGCTGATTGATCGCCAAATAACGTCAATTCTCTCACACATCGGATGGGTCTAAATCTGATTGCACCAACGCCGAGGGCGGAGGACGGGCCACACCAAGCGCCCGTTGCAATCGAAAAGGGACCACATCCATGAGCAACGAACAGAAGGTCGCCATCATCACCGGTGCATCGCAGGGTATCGGCGCCGCCCTGGTTCAGGCCTACCGCGATCGCAACTATCGCGTCATCGCCACGTCCCGCTCCATTCAGGAAAGTTCGGACGCTGGCATCGTCAGTGTCGCCGGCGATATCAGCAAGCCTGAGACCGCCGAGCGGGTCGTTCGCCAGGGCCTGGAACGGTTCGGCCGTATCGATACGCTCGTCAACAATGCCGGCGTCTTCACCGCCAAGCCGTTCACCGAGTTCACTCAGGAAGACTATGATCTGAACATGGGCGTCAACGTTGCCGGCTTCTTCCACATTACCCAGCACGCGGCCCGCGAGATGCTGAAGCAGGGCTCCGGCCACATCGTCAGCATCACGACCAGCCTCGTGAACCAGCCGATTGCCGGCGTCCCGGCGGCCCTGGCGTCTATCACCAAGGGTGGTTTGAATTCCGTGACCCAGGCGCTCGCGATCGAATTTGCCAAGACCGGTGTTCGCGTCAATGCCGTCTCGCCGGGCATCATCAAGACCCCGATGCACGCGCCGGAAACGCACGCGTCGCTCTCGACGCTGCATCCCGTCGGCCGGATGGGCGAGATCCGCGATATCGTCGACGCCGTCCTTTACCTGGAGCATGCCGGTTTCGTGACGGGTGAGATCCTGCACGTCGATGGCGGACAGAACGCCGGGCGCTGGTAACAGCGCAGGTATGTCCGGGAGCGACCGTTTCCCAATCCTGGCCGCTCCTTCCCTCCCCAATCCATCTCAGATGCGGCACCTTGATGGAGCCGCCAACATCCAGGTCTGAAAAGGAGGCGGCAATGCCGATCGTTACAGTACAGGTGACCCGCGAAGGCACCACTCCAGACCGCAAGGCGGTCACGGCCGAGGAAAAGGCCGAAATCATCAAGGGCGTGAGCCAGGTCCTGCTCGACGTGCTCAACAAGCCGCTGGAATCGACCTACGTGGTCATCGAGGAAGTAGAGCTCGACAACTGGGGTTGGGGCGGCCTGCCGACCGCGCAATACCGCGCCCAACGGGCAGCTCAGGCAAAACCCTGACATCGCCGGTCAGACGTTCTTTGAACCCGCCGCTCGACAACAAGCGGCGGGTTTCGTTTGCGAAATTGTGTCGAAATGTATCCGGAGGTGCTTGCATTACTTTCGCATGCAAGTCTGGATATCGCGAACACACCGAGGACATATCCTGGGCGCCAATGAAACTGAGCGGATGTTCCCCGGCCCTGGCTGGGCGATGCCGCAAGGATGCGAAGACCAAACCGGATTTGAGGAGTTTGCTCGATGGAGCATATCGACCATGTACTGATTGTCGATGACGACCGTGAGATCCGGGAACTCGTGTCTGGTTACCTCAAGAAGAACGGGCTGCGCGCAACGGCCGTCGCCGATGGGCGACAGATGCGCAGCTTCCTCGAAGGAGATACGGTCGATCTTATCGTACTCGATGTGATGATGCCGGGCGACGACGGGCTCGTGCTCAGCCGCGAACTTCGCGCCGGCAAACACAAGGCGATCCCGATCATCATGCTGACGGCCCGCAGCGACGAGATGGACCGGATCCTCGGCCTCGAGATGGGTGCCGACGACTATCTCTCCAAGCCGTTCTCCGCGCGCGAACTGCTCGCCCGTATAAAGGCGGTGCTCAGGCGCGCACGCATGCTGCCGCCGAACCTGCAGATCTCGGAGGCCGGACAGCTGCTGCGCTTCGGCCAGTGGAAACTCGACACGACCGCCCGGCACCTGATCGATGCTGACGGCACGGTGATTGCACTCAGCGGCGCCGAGTATCGGCTGCTGAAGGTGTTCATCGACCACCCCCAGCGGGTGCTCAATCGCGACCAGTTGCTCAATCTCACCCAGGGTCGTGAGGCCGAGCTCTTCGACCGATCGATCGATCTGCTCGTCAGCCGGGTTCGCCAGCGGCTCGGCGATGATGCCCGTGAACCGACCTACATCAAGACGGTGCGCAGCGAAGGTTATGTCTTCTCGGTCCCGATTGAGATCGTGGAGGCGCGCGAATGACGGCGAGCGCAGACCCAAAAGGATTTCGACTATGGCCGCGCACGCTGAGAGCGCGGCTCTTCGTTATCCTGCTGGCCGGTCTCACCATCGCGCATGTCATGTCGTTCACCGTTCTGTTCCTCGAGCGCTACATGGCCGCCAGGTCTGTCATGTTCGATACGCTCGAAAACGAAATCGCAACGTCGATCGCCATACTCGATCGCCTGCCCGCGCCGGAGCGTGCGTCGTGGCTCCCTCGCTTGGACCGCGACAATTACGGTTTCCTTCTCGGCCCCGGCATTGCGGGCAATCCGTCGCTCGACCCGGCCGCCAGCGAGATCGCGACCAAGATCGAGCGGGCGACTGGCCTTCAATTTCCGGTCAAGGTCGAAACGATCCCGGGCGACCGCCGCCACCTTCAGGCGCATCTGACGCTGAGCGACGGCTCACCGCTGACGATCGACGTCTTTCCCAAAGGTGTCATGCCCTTGGCCGACTGGCTGCCCTTCGTGCTCGTGGCGCAACTCGCGCTGCTGCTCCTGTGCAGTTGGTTCGCCATGCGTCAGGCGGTGCGCCCGCTCGTCAATCTTGCCGCGGCTGCCGATACGCTCGACCCGAACCGGAACACACCGCGTCTCAGCGAAACCGGGCCCACCGAGGTTGCCTATGCGGCGACCGCGTTCAATGCCATGCGTGACCGTATCGCCCAGTATCTCGAAGAGCGGGTCCAGATTCTCGCCGCCATTTCCCACGATCTGCAGACGCCGATCACACGCATGAAGCTGCGCGCCGAAATGGCGGATGATTTCGCCGACCGGGAGAAGCTGATCCAGGATCTCGGGCAGATCGAAAGCCTGGTCAAGGAAGGCGTCGCCTATGCACGCAGCGCCCATGGCAATGTCGAAAAAGCGACACGCATCGATCTTGCGTCCTTCGTCGAAAGCCTCGTTTATGACTATCAGGACACCGGCAGGGCGGTTACCGCCAGCGATGTCGATAACGGCGCGATCGTCACCCGGCCCCAGGCGCTCAGACGCATCCTTACCAACCTGGTCGACAACGCACTCAAGTTTGGTGGTAGCGCCGAGATCGAGGTCAGGCGGCTGGCGGACGACACGGTGACAATCAAGGTCCTCGACCGCGGGCCTGGCATTCCCGATGATCAGCTGGATGCCGTGCTCAAACCCTTCGTCCGGCTGGAGGACTCCCGCAACCGCGATACCGGCGGAACCGGCCTCGGCCTTGCCATCGCCCAACAGCTCGCGGCCTCCATCAATGCCTCACTGACGCTGACGAACCGCGACGGCGGTGGCTTGGTTGCAGAGCTTGCCATTCGTCATCATCGAGCATGAGGCATAGCAAGGCGCGACACTTCAACCCTCCAATCAAAAAGCGGCGGCCTCATCGGCCGCCGCTTCCGTTGGATCATGTTGCAGGGTGCTCCGGCAATCGGAGCTCCGTCAAACGAGATTGATCGTCACATCGATGTTGCCACGCGTCGCTTTGGAATAGGGGCAGGTCTGGTGCGCGGCATCCACCAATTGACGCGCCACATCCGCGTCGACCCCAGGCAAACTGACATTGAGCCGAGCCTGCAGGAAATAACCGCCGTCCCGGTTGCGCAGATCCACCTCGGTATCGACGGCGAGGTCTGCAGGGAGTGCAACCTTCATCTGGCCAGCCGCCAGTCCGATTGCGCCGATGAAGCAGGCCGACCAGCCGGCGGCGAAGAGCTGCTCCGGGTTCGTGCCCGGCCGCGAGCTGCCGGGTGAAGAGAGCTTGACGTCCAGACGCCCGTCGTCGCTTCGGGAGGCGCCGTCGCGGCCGCCGGTCGTGTGGGTCTTGCCGGTGTAGAGTACCTTTTCAGCTTCGCTCATCGTGTTCTTCCTTTCGACAGGTGTTCTTTTCGGGCCCGATTGCCCTGTGCGACCGTCGAGACACAGATGGCGCTTCGCAGGTGTATGGGATGTTTCACAGAGAAGCGGAAATGTGTGCAAGTCTGCCAAGTAGGGGAACGGATACACGCTGATACGAACGCGGCCATCTCGGCGCGCGGGCGTGAGCGCTTCGTGAGGACCTCCCCGCGCGGCACCATAGTGCGCCAGGCACGGTCCCAAAGCACGTCGGCGCACAAAAAAACGCGGGCCCGGTGAACCGGGACCCGCGCCTCCACGCAATCTGCGGGAGAAGGACTAGAAACGGTCGACGTCGATGATCGCCTTGGCGAAGGCCGACGGCGCCTCCTGCGGCAGATTGTGGCCGATGCCGCCGGTAATCAGCCGATGCTCGTACTTGCCGGAGAAGCGCTTGGCATAAGCCGATGGATCCGGATGCGGAGCGCCGTTGGCATCGCCCTCCAGCGTGATGGTCGGAACGGTAATGGTCGGGAACGCAGCGAGTTGCTTTTCGAGACCGTCATACTTCGCTTCGCCCTCGGCGAGGCTGAGGCGCCAGCGGTAATTGTGGATCGAGATGTCGACATGGTCGGGGTTTTCGAGTGCCTCGGCACTCTTATCGAAGGTGGCATCGTCGAAATCCCACTTGGGCGAGGCAAGCTTCCAGATCAGCCTGGCGAACTCCTTGTGGTTCTGCTTGTAGCCGGCATACCCACGCTCGGTGGCGAA
Source organism: Sinorhizobium sp. NFACC03 (assembly GCF_900103435.1). Classification (NCBI taxonomy): domain Bacteria; kingdom Pseudomonadati; phylum Pseudomonadota; class Alphaproteobacteria; order Hyphomicrobiales; family Rhizobiaceae; genus Sinorhizobium; species Sinorhizobium sp. NFACC03. The sequence goes on along the minus strand of NZ_FMXF01000050.1, from coordinate 17,016 downwards.
GTAGAACTGGTACCACCAGGCAAGCTCGGCCTGCGGTGACAGCGGCTTTCTGTTCACCTCCTGGCTGCCGATGAGGTAGCCGCTGACCGAGACCATCGCCTTGCAGCGCTCGGGCCAGGTTGCGGCGATGATGTTGGCGGTTCGCGCACCCCAGTCGCAGCCGCCGATGACCGCTTTTTCGATCTTGAGCGCGTCCATCAGGGCAATGATGTCCGTGGCGATCACCGCCTGTTGGCCGTTCCGAGGTGTGTCGGCGGAGAGAAACCGGGTCGTGCCGTAGCCGCGCAGATAAGGAACGATGACGCGGTAGCCGGCATCTGCCAGCAGCGGCGCCACGTCCACATAGGTGTGGATGTCATAGGGCCAGCCGTGCAGGAGGATCACGACCGGCGCGTCGCGCGCGCCAAGTTCGGCGTAGCCGACATTCAGGACGCCGGCATCGATCTGCTTGAGGGTTGCGAAGGATTTGTTCGTCCCGGGGGTGACTGCCGGCAGGCGCAGCGCCTCATTGTTTCCCGCTTGCGCTCTGGCGGCTCCCGCTGAAGCGAATTGCGTCGCGGCCAGACAGAGCGCGATTGCACCGATGAAACGACGGCGTGGGTGGTTGATTTCGTCCGACATTGATTGCCTCCCGTGAACTGAACTGACATCAGAAATGGAGTGCCGGTGTATCCCGGCCGTGTGCTCTGCGGCTCCTATTGAAAGCGCATGTAGAAACGGCAGGCGGCGGATACACGGCGATACAATTCTCCTGAGGCGCGACCAATCGCAGTGCCGTCAGGTTCAGACAATGCCTTCGCGCGCATTGCGCCGGACCGTCTGTGGCGGTTGCCCGAGCGTGCGTAGGAACGCGCGGCGCATGCGGTCGCTGTCGGCAAAGCCGGTTTCCTCCGCGATCACATCCATGGAATGTCGCCCCTGCTCCATCAATAGGCGCGCCGCTTCCACGCGGAGATGCTCGACGGCCTTGGCCGGCGATTGGCCGGTCTCGGAGCGGAAGGCGCGGCTGAATTGCCGCGCGCTCAATCCGGCGGCGTCCGCCAGCTCCTCGACCGACAAGACGCTGCGCAGGTTCGCCTTGGCATAGTTGACCGATTTCTGGATGCGGTCCGACTTCGGATCGAGCTCGAGTAAGGCTGAAAACTGCGACTGGCCGCCGGCGCGCCGGTGATAGACGACAAGCTTGCGGGCGACCTGGCGGGCAACCTCCTCGCCATGGTCCTTCTCGATCATCGCCAGGGCCAGATCGATGCTGGCCGTCATGCCCGCGGAGGTCCACACACTGCCGTCGACGATGAAGATGCGATCCTCCTCGACCCGCACCTCAGGGAAACGCTCCCGCAACTGACGCGCAAACACCCAATGGGTCGTGGCGCGACGCCCGTCGAGCAGTCCGGACTCGGCCAGGATGAAAGCACCGGTGCAAGGGGCAGCCACCCGCCGCGAGGCCTTGAGCGCGTGGCGCGCGAAGGCGACCAGCCCGGGTGTTACCGGTTCGATCTCGGTGCCCGCTCCGAACATGACGGTATCAAAGGCGGTGTTGTCGAAGGCCTTCGTCAGCACGCCGAAGCCAGCGGACGACTTGATCTCGCCGCCGGCCTCGGAAAGCAGTTCGATCTCGTAGGCCTGTTCCCCGAGCGTCAGATTGGCGACCTCGAAGGCAGTGACCGCCGCGAACCCCATGAGCTGAAACCTCGGAAAGACAACGTAGCCGATCCTGTGCACGTCATACCACTCCGTCCGGAATAATCGCTTATAGCAGATTTACGCCATGAAGGGAACGCGGCGGTCATAGGTTCTATTTCATTCGGGCAACGGTTTTCCGGCATGCTCCGCGACCATGTGCGCGGCATACCAATCCGGCCAGTTGTGGTCGTGGTGACCGCCGTTGCGCTTCTCGTGCTCGCCGTGCGCGGCTGCCGCACGACGCAGTGCCGCCGCAAGATCGGCGACCGAAGCGAAGTCCGTGACATCCGCGTCCACGCGGCCGGGCAGACGCTCGGTCACCTCCTGCAGCAGCCAGCCGTTACCATCGGGGTCGCTGAAGGTCGCGTAGGAACGGTAGCTGCGGCCTCCTGGGTCACGGCCGCTGATCGGCGGCTTTCCGGGACCTTCGCGGTGGAAGACGTCGCTGACCTCAGCGCCGCGTTCGACGAGCTCAGCACGCGCGGCAACGATATCCGAGACGACGAGATAGAGCCCGCTTGCCGAACCGGGAGTGGCCGGGGTCAACCCCGTGCCGAAGTGGATCGACGCCGGCGAACCGGGCGGCGTGAACTGGACGACCCGAAACGTATCGCCGACCGGAAAGTCGGCGTCGAGCCGCCAACCAAGGCGGCCGTAGAAATCCTTAGCGCGATCGACGTCCGAGACCGGGATGACGGCAACCTCGAACTTCAGATCGACCGATGGCGCTCTGTTGTCGCTACCTGCACCTGTCATGACACTTCTCCAATGTTGCGACGGTGGGCGCGCCTTCGCGCGCCCCTTTCTGTCAGCTCGGTTGACGCAGTGACTTGAAGGAAGCTCTCAATTCATCAACCAGGGCTGCCGGCTGCTCCCAGGCCGCAAAGTGTCCGCCCTTGGCGAGCCGATTATAATGGATAAGCTTGGGGAACGCCTTCTCCGCCCAGGACTTCGGCGCCTGATAGAGCTCATCCGGGAAGGCGCTGACGGCCACGGGAATCTGAATGCCCTTCGGCTGGAAGAAAGCGAGCTTGTTCTCCCAGTAGAGACGCGCCGACGACACGGCGGTATTGGTCAGCCAGTAGAGCGTGATGTTGTCGAGCACGTCATCACGGCTCAGGCCCTCCGACTGACCATCGAAGACGCGGGCGATCAGTTCGTAGCTGCGGGCGTCATGGTCCAGCATCCAGCTGGCAAGCCCGATCGGCGAGTCCTCGATGCCATAGAGCGTCTGCGGACGCTTGCTCATCTCCTGCGCATAGGAGAGTCCGTTCTTGTAGAAGAAATCGAGTTGGTCATAGGCACGGCGCTCGTCGGCCGAGAGATTGGATGGTGCCGGTTCGCCGGCGTCGAGGCTCTTCTGGATCTCGGCCGGAACGGTCGCCGGCATGTTGGTGTGGATTCCGAGCAAGCCGGCCGGCTGCTGCAACGCCATCTGCTCCGTGACCGCGTCCCCCCAGTCACCGCCCTGCGCGACGTAGTGGGTGTAGCCGAGACGTTGCATCAGCGCCGCCCAGGCCCGGGCGATGCGCACCGGATCCCAACCGCGTTCATTTGGCTTGCCGGAGAAGCCGTAGCCGGGGAGCGAGGGAATGACAATGTCGAAGGCATCGGCCTCGTTGCCGCCGTGGGCTGTCGGGTTCGTCAGAGGATCGATGATCTTCAGTTGCTCGATGATCGAGCCGGGCCAGCCGTGGGTGACGATGAGAGGCATCGCGTTCCTGTGCTTCGACCGCACGTGTATGAAATGGATGTCGACGCCGTCGATGTTGGTGACGAACTGCGGCAGGTCGTTGAGCTTCTTCTCCACCTTCCGCCAATCGTACTTGGTCGCCCAATAGTCGGCGAGCTTCTGCATGGTGGCGAGCTGCACGCCCTGGGTGCCGTCGTTCACCAGTTCCCGGTCCGGCCACTTGGTGGCCGCGATGCGCTGCTTGAGGTCGGCAAGCGCCGCATCACTGGCATGGAACTGGAATGGACGGATGGACTCGTTGGCCGCCGGCTTAGCGGCAACAACGATCTGAGTACCATCCGCCGAGGAGGCACCTGCGGCATGGGCGGCGAGCGGAGGAAGCAGGATCGCGATCGCTCCGGACAGCGCGAAGGCGGCCAAGCGACTGCTCTTGGCAGTTGGCAAATAGCGTCTGGACATCATCATTCTCCTGGTTCGAGTGGTAAGGCGATGCCAGAGGCATCGCCGAGCGATTCCGGGATGGGAGGAGCCCGGAGCAGATCGGGGCTATCCCTCGATGTTGTAGCGGGCTGCGGGTGCGCTCCTGGAAAGGTTCGGCATGAGTTTTTGCCGGGCCGCCTCATAGGCCGCCCAATCAGCGGCCTCCGGCAGCGACGGGATGGTGATCACTTCGCCCTGATCGAGACCGGCAAGCGCGGCATCAACCATGTCTTCGGCCCGCATGACGATCTCACTTGGAACATGTTCGAGCGGCGTGCCGGCAATGCCCCAGAAGTCGGTCGCCGTCGCACCCGGCAGCACGGCCTGGATGCGGATGTTCTTGTCGGCAAGTTCCTTCTGCAGCGACAGGGTGAATGCCAAAACGAAGGCCTTCGTGCCACCGTAGACGCCGTTCAGGAGTTCGGGCGCAACGCCGACGATCGAAGCGATGTTGATGATCGTGCCGGCGCCGCGGGCGGCAAATCCGGGCGCGGCCGCATAGGTCAGCCGCGTCAGCGCGCTGACGTTGAGCGTGATCATCTCCTCCATCTTGTCGACATCGGATGAGAGCAGCGGTGTGGTGGCACCAACACCCGCATTGTTGATCAGCACCGTGATGCTCGCGTCGTCCCGGAGGATCTTCTCGACCCGCCTGACATCGTCCTTGTTCCCGAGGTCCGCAGCGACGACCTCGATGGCGCGCCCGGTCTCGTCCGCCAACCGGCTGGCGAGCCCATTCAAGCGCTCACGGTTGCGGGCAACGAGGATCAGGTCGAAGCCGCGGCGTGCCAGACGATCGGCATAGATCGCGCCGATACCGGAGGACGCGCCAGTGATGAGTGCCGTACCTTTGGAATTCCTGCTCATTTCAAGCTCCTTTGCCTTGGTTGGAGCCTCGATGGTAAGACGAAACACCAGTGGCTCAAATGTCGTAATTCCGACGTTTTAGGCCACATCCACTTTCACCGACTGCAACGCCGTGTGGGAGGGATGCGAACCAAACTTCGCCGTGACCATGCGTGGGCGGCGTATCGGAGATGTGTTCTGGAGCGGCGTCAGTGTATCTCAATGTTTGATCGGCCGAGCACGACGGCAGAGCGATACGAAATGCTCTGGCGTTCAAAGCGAACGGGGCCGTGGAGATCAGCAAAAGAGGACGGGGCCGGCTTCAAACGTTCGCGCCGCCAGCTTTCGCGGTGCGGTGATCAATCGAAGAACGGGCTGGCAAGCTCCTCGTGCGGAGCCTCCGGTAGCAACCCCCCGTCCTCAATCGCCGCCGGCTGCGGCCGCGCCGCGGCCGTTGCGGACGCCGGATTGGCGACGAGCGCGGCAAGAAGCGAGGGCTCTCCCGGGCCGCTGTCCCAGGCGCATGGCGCCGCCGCGAGGACGACTATGGCGAAAGCTGTTGCGAAAATGCGCATGATGGCTCCTTCCGTTGATCATGGCGGCAGCGACGCGTCCCGTCACCACGGGCCCAAGCCTTGCTCACCGCCAGAGTGTCCTTTGGGCGTATCGCGGATGTGTGCGGGCGGCCGCAAAACTGTGTCCTTGTGTAGAGGGCCGACTTGGCCCGACCCCCTTGCAAGATCCGTTCGAAACGTCACAGGTCTGGTCGTGCTCGCGATCCGCAAAGCTCATGATCGGCTACGACGCGCTGTCAGCGACAAGCACCGGCTTCTCGCGATAGAGGCTCGGGAACAGGCGGTGCAGCGCTTCTATCTTCGGTTGCTCGTAGAGGACCACATAGGGCTGGCCTGGATTGTTGTAGACGTAATCCTGGTGATAGGCCTCCGCTTGATAGAAAGCCTTGCCGGGTTCGACGGTCGTCACAAGCGGCCGGGCAAAGACGGCCGCCGCGTTCAGTTGCGCGATGTAGTCGGAAGCGACCTTCGCCTGCACTTCATTGCGCGGGAAGATCGCCGATCGATACTGCGGGCCGCTGTCCGGCCCCTGTCCGCCAAGCTGCGTCGGATCGTGCGCAACCGAGAAATAGATCTCGAGAAGCTGCCCATAACTGATCGTCTTGGGATCAAAGGTAATCTCCACCGCTTCGGCGTGGCCGGTGGTGCCGGTTTCCGTCTGTTCGTAGATCGCCGTCTCCGCACTGCCGCCGGAATAACCGGACCTGACGCCGGTGACGCCGGCCACATGCTGAAACACGGCCTGCACACCCCAGAAGCAACCGCCTGCGAGCACTGCCGTCTGCCTTGTCTCCGTTGAAGCGACGTCATGAAGCGCCTTGGGAATGGGTTTTGCCTGCTGCGCCGCCGTTTGTTCGTCGAAGGCGAACGTCAGCCCGCCGCTAACCATTGCCAGCGCGACGAACAGACGTCGGGAAAGGGCGGGCATGCGGCGCCTATGCTGCTGTTGTTTGTCGGTCATCTGTGAACTCTCATCCAAAAGTGAAAACGAAGGCTTCCGCGCCGGGCTCGAGAAAGCGGATCTCGAAGGTCCGCTCCCGCGCCGCGCCTGACTGGCGCACGAGCTGATAGAGGCGGGTCTCCGTGACGGTCCCCCTGCCGGACCCGTCGATATCCGAGCCACGGTCCGCTGCGGGCGCCGCACCATCCACCGTCACCTGAAACGGGATCGGCCTGCCGCCGGCGCCAGGCCCAAGCACCAGATGCAGATCGCGAGCACGGAACCGGTAGGTGATACCGCCGCCCGCTTCGTTGACACGGGCCTGCTCGGCCCCGACTGTCCAGTTGCCGGTAAGGCCCCACTCGTTGAGACGCGGGCTATCGACCGTATAGCGCTTGGCGCTGTCTGCGGAGACGCCCTCTGGAGACACGAAATTCGCGGCCCGCTCATACCCGAGGTAGGTCTCGCCGGATCCGAGCCGGGAGAGGTCGGGCGAGGCTTCGGCACCCTTTGCATCCGGTTTGACGAAGTTGTTTTCGGCCTTCCGCTTTCCCGCAGCCTCCGCCAGCAGATCCTGGATCACCCGCTCGGAACCTTCATAGTCGCCCTCGCCGAAGTGCGTGTAGCGGATCTGCCCTGCGGCATCGATGAAGTAGTGGGCCGGCCAGTAGCTGTTGGAGAAAGCGCGCCAGATGGCGAAGTCGTTGTCGATGGCCACCGGATAGGTGATCTTGAAGTCACGCACCGCCTTTTCGACGTTGCCGATCTGCTTCTCGAAGGCAAATTCCGGCGCGTGAACACCAATGACGACCAGGCCCTGATCCCGGTACTTCTCGGCCCAGGCACGCACATAGGGGATGGTGCGGATGCAGTTGATGCAGGAGTAGGTCCAGAAGTCGACAAGGACGACCTTGCCGCGAAGCTCGGCCGGGGTCAACGGCTTGGAATTCAGCCACTGAACGGCGCCGTCGAGCGACGGGAACGGACCTTCGACCGGTAGGTCGCTGCGATAGACCGCCTGTCTCGTATCGTTAGCGGCAAGCGTCATGCGGGTGCTGGCGACGTCGGCAGGCGCCGCATTGCCGCGCAGGCGATCGAGGATCGACTGTTCGAAGCCCGAAGTGCTCGCATAGGAAAGCTGCGCCAGCAGGCCGGTGTCCAGCCCAAGGGCGATGGCCGCAACGCCAGCCAGCACCGCAACGCCGAGACCTTGGCGGATGCGCTCGCCAATGCCGAGGAAGCGCTTCATCGCCGCGAACACGCGTGCGCCGGCAAGGACAGCGAGCGCCAGCGAGGTCGCGGCACCTGCGGCATAAGCAACAAGCAGCAGCGTCGTCTGCACATTCGCGCCGTTCAGCGCCGCGCCGGTCAACACCAGGCCGAGCACCGGTCCGGCGCAGGGTGCCCAGAGCAATCCGGTCGCAACACCGAGCAGGATGGCGCCGCCGACGCCGCCCTTCTCCCCGGTCGCAGCCTTTCTCGACAGCCGGTTTCCCAGCGCCACGAGCGGGTCAGTCACGATAGCTGCGGCACGCGTTGAGAGCAGTGTTACGCCGAATACCGCCAGCAGTGCGATCGCGGCGTAGCGGCCGAACGCGTTCGCCTGGACCGCCCAGTTGCCGCCGAGCGCGGCAAGCGAGGCGATGCCCGCAAAGGTCACGATCTTGGCGAGCAGCATCGGAAGTATGCTGGTGGAAAAGGGCTGGCCGGCGCGGGCAAACACGAATGGCAGGACCGGCAGAATACAGGGACTGACGATCGTCAGGACGCCTGCAAGATAGGCTACAACAAAGAGGAGCATCATCGTCTCTCCGCACTGGATCAATGCCCCGAGGCAGTGATCACTTGACATGTGCGGCAGAGGACCATCGCGACGTATCGCGGATGTTTCCGATCTGCGGAGATTTGTATCTCAGTGCAACAGCTGCGGCGTTTGCGGGGCGGCACACTTCGCGACACACGATCGCGGCCAGATGCTCGCTCGACCCGGTGAGATGGACCAAAGCAAAAGAGGCCGGGACGGTCCCGGCCTCGATTGTCAGATAGCGGTGCACGGCACCTTTTCACTGCGCTCGCCCGTGCGCCCCAATCCGATCGGCACGTCGATCGTCAAACTTGAAGCTGTGGAAGGCTCAACGCTGCTCGTGCGCGGCCTCGATTGCCTCGACGGCACACCGCTCATTGACCTCAAGCCGGACCGGACCTTGTTCAAGCCGATTGCGCCGCCGCAGCGCGGTGATTTCGAGACCGGCGACCGCGGCCCACATCATTGCCAGAAGGCTATAGGATTTGTGGTAGTCGACGCCGATATGGTAATCATAGGACGCAGTCATGCTTCCAACTCCCGTGTTGAGATCTGCAAAACCCCAACAGGATAAGCCGAAAGGCTGGAAGCGTGACTGTCCCTCGATCATCACCGCCATCTCAGTGATCCGTTCTCTCAGCGGGCGCGGCCTCTTTCATGCCACCTCCTTCGTGTTGGTTACCTTGGACGTTCGCGGTTCGCCGCATCCATCCACCTGCCGGACCGGGTGTAATCCGGATGAGGGCTGCGAATAGCCGCCGACGATGCGGCAGCTTCGTTCCCGCAATATAGCCAGCTCAATCGCGCAACGTGATCCAAACCGGCGCATGATCGCTCGCGCCCTCCATGCCGCGAACCTCGCGGTCGATGCCGGCGCCAATGAGCTTGCGGGACAGGTTGCGGCTCAGCAGCATATGATCGAGCCGGAGCCCGGCATCGCGCTGCCACCGGTTCCGGCGATAGTCCCAGAACGTGAAGAGCCGGTCCTTCGGATGGACCTTGCGCAGCGCATCGAGCCAGCCGTGGTCGAGGAGCGTACGGAACGCCGCACGGCTTTCCGGCTGCACCAGCGCGTTGTCGTCGTAGGACGTTGTCGGGTAGATGTCGCGCGGCTCCGGCACGATGTTGTAGTCGCCGGCTAGCACGATCGGCAGGTCGAGGGCGAAGAGCTCGGCGGCATGTTTGGCCAGGCGCTCATGCCAGGCGAGCTTATAGGCGAACTTGGGGCCGGGCTGCGGGTTGCCGTTGGGCGCATAGAGGCTGCCGACCAGGATGCCGCTGACGGCAGCCTCGATGTAGCGAGCCTGGTTGTCCGAGGGATCACCGTCGAGCCCAACGCGGGTCAGTACCGGCGCGCTGTCGCGGGCGAGGATCGCGACACCGTTCCAGGCGGATTGTCCCTGCCAGACGGCGCTATAGCCCGCCGCCTCGATCGCCGATCGTGGAAACTGGTGGTCGGTCGCTTTCAATTCCTGCAGGCAGACGATGTCAGGCTTGGTTTCGCCAAGCCAGGCGATCAGGTTTTCGAGCCGCTTGTTGATGCCGTTGATGTTGAAGGTGGCGATCTTCATCCCGCAAACAGATCAGCGCGTCAGTCGGGCGGCCCAGGCCGCCACCGCATCGGCCACGGTCCTCAAATGATCGGCCGTCGAAAAGCCGGAAAGGCTCTTGCGCGGCTTGAGGTCATGGTCGCCGTCCTCGAGCCACAGGACTTCGATCGCGTCGGAAAGCGTATAGCCCGGAACCTCCTCGCGCGTGCCGAACTCGTCACGGGTTCCCTGGCAAATCAGGGTTGGCGTCTTCAGTCCAGCCAGATGCTTGGTGCGCAATTGCTCCGGCTTTGCCGGCGGATGGAAGGGGTAGCCGAGGCAGAGCAGCCCGGTGATCTTGCCGGCCGCGTGGAGCTGGTCGGCGACCATGCTGGCAACCCGCCCGCCCATCGACTTGCCGCCGATGATGAGCGGCCCCTTCGCATCAAGCGCTTCGACAGCGGCGACATATTCCGGATTGAGCGTCTCGGCGCGCGGCGGGGGCTTGCGCCCGTCCGACGTCCGCCGCGCCGCCATGTACCCGAACTCGAAGCGGGCGACGCGGAAGCCGGCGGCTGCAAGCGCCTTGGCGGTCGCAGTCATCGAGGCGGAATCCATCGGCGCGCCGGCGCCATGGGCAAGAAGGATGGTGACAGCCGCATCATCAGGTCCGTCGAAAAGGAATTTGTCGCCCATATCAGCCCGCTGTCCTTGGACGGCCTTGCAGATCGACATATTGCACACCGCGTTCCGCCGTTCGCGCCCATTCGCTATCGCTATCGAGTTCGAGATAGCGGCTCCACCAGCGCCTGGCTTCACCGAGATCACCGGCATCGAATTCGAGTTTCGCGAGATTGAAGACAGCGTCGGCATAGTCGCCGTCGAGCTCGATTGCCTTCCTGAGGTGCCTGCGGGCAGCGTCGAGCCGTCCCCGTTCACTCATCAGCCCGGCGAGGTTGAACCACGCCTCGACGAAGGATGGATCGAGTTTGATGGCACGGGCGTAGTCGTGCGCCGCATCCAGCTCCCGTCCTGCAGCCTTCAGGCAATTGGCACGATTGAAAGCCGCAACCGAATCCGTCCGGTCCATGGCGAGATAGCGCTGATAGAAGGTGGCGGCCTCCTCGTAGTCACCATTCGCCTCCGCCTCCTCGGCCAAGTCGAAGAGATCTTCCAGAGCGGCATCATCGGGCGCGCCGAGATCGAAGAGCAATTGCCCATTGAGCTCGCTCAGCCCCTCGGCACTCCGCGCGTAGATCGCATCGGGACCGCCACTATGCAGCGAAAGCGCCGTCAACGAAGCGACCTGTCCCGAACGATGAACGGATCGGACGATGGCGCTCCAATTCGCACCGCTTCCAATCAGTTCCGCATACTTTCGGGCGAGGATGAGATCACGGAACGAAAAGGGCTCGCTGTCATGCTCGAAAGCATCGAACAGCGACAGGAGATCGAAGGTCCGCGGATTAAGCATGGCCTGATCGATCAGAGACTGACGTGTGAGTGCGGACGCTACAGGCACCGACATCAGCCCTAGAAGGCGAAGGAAGCCGTTCTCGCTGACGAGCCATCGCCCCGCCGCATGTTCCGCATCGAAACGCGCCTCGATCTCCGCTTCGCTCGACTTCGCCAGCAGGTTCCGGCCGAACACCAGATACGTCGTCTGGCGCGTAACGCCGCGCCGCAAATGGCCGAACTGTCGCTCCACTTCCCGCGCCACAAGCCGCCGCGGAAAGGCCGAGAGCCCCCCAACGATACCGAATGTCTGGCCTGCAACCGCCATCAGGCTTTCTTCTTCGCGGTCGGTTTTGCCGCCGTCCGCTTGGCCGCAGCCGGAGTTGCCGCCTTGGCCGTTTCCTTCGCCGCCGGCTCGGCTTTGGACTTGCTCTTTGCCGGTGGCTTCGACTGCGACAGGCTCGCCTTCAGGGCATCCATGAGATTGATGACGTTGCCGCGTTCCGGCGCGGCGGCAATGATCGGCTTATGACCTTTAAGCTTCTCTCGGATCATCTTCATCAGCGCGATCTCGTAGCGGTCCTCGTAGTTCTTCGGATCGAAGACCGTCATCTTCTGCTGGATCAGCGCTTCGGCAAGCTGCAGCATTTCCGGGTCGGGATGGCCGACAGGGATGTTGCCAAAATACTCAGCAGTTCCGCGTACTTCGCTCGGGTTTCTCAGAGTACACACGAACATTCCGGTTTCGCGTGAACCGATCGTCACAACCCGCTCCCGGCTCGAAAGCACCAGACGCGCGATCGCGAGCTTGCCGCTTTTTTTCAACGCCTCACGCAGCACGACGAAGGTTTCCTCCGCCATCGCGCCGTCGGGCGCCAGGTAATAGGGCGCGTCCTGGTAGATCACATCGACGGAGCCTTCATCGACGAAGGCCTCGATGTTCATGGTGTGGTTGGATTCGATCCTGACACTTTCGAGATCGGCGTCCTCGATGATGATGTATTTCTTGTCTTCGTATTCGTAACCCTTGACCAGGTCCGAGCGCTCGACCAGGCCGAGCTCCGGGTCGACCGGCTTCATGTTGATCCGGTTGTGGGTGTCCTTGTGAAGCTGATTGAAGCTGATGCGTTCGCTCGAGCTGGTCGCCGGATAGAGCCTCACGGGGCAACTGACGAGACTGAGTTTGAGGTAACCTTTCCAACTTGCCCTGGGCGCCATGATTGTCTCCTACGCGGCCAAACGCATTACGTCCTCGTTTCGGACAGAAGCGGCAAATCCTTGGCAAAGTCGTCGATATCCGCCCAGGGATCGCCGAAAGTATCCAGAAGTCCAGGCAGCGAAGAATAGTTCAAATCCTCCGGAGCGTCGATAGTCTCCAGATCCGCCCAGTTGAGCGGCGTCGAGGCGGGCAGATTTGTGCGTGCACGCAGCGAATAGGGCGCCGCCGCCGTATGGCTGCGGGCATTGCGGTGATAATCGATGAAGATCCGCTTGATGCGGTTCTCCTTGCCCATGGTGGTGGTGAAGGTTTGCGGTGCGCTTGCCGCCAGCCGTGTCGCGATCGCGCTCGTCGCCTGGTGCGTCTTCTTCCAGTCGAGTTTCGGCGTCACCGGCACGACCACATGGATGCCGCTGCCGCCGGATGTCTTGACGAAGGGAACGAGGCCGAGCGCTTCCAGCTCACCGCGGATATGGACGGCTGCCTCGACCACATCGCGCCAGGCGATGCCTTGTCCGGGGTCGAGATCGAAGACGATGCGGTCGGGTTTTTCCAGCCGCTCACGCTTCGTGCCCCAACTGTGAAGCTCGATCACGCCGAACTGAGCGAGCGCCAGATAGCCCTTCGTGCCTTCGATCGAGAGGAAGGAGTTGGTTTCGCCCTCGGAGTTGGTCGAGTTGAAGCTGATGATCGAGGGCGGCATGCCGGTAAAGGGATGACGCTGAAAGAAGCAGTCTGCACGCTTTCCGGTCGGGCAACGGAAGAGCGACACTGGCCGGCCGAGGATATGAGGCAGCATGAAGTCGCCGACGAGCGCGTAGTAGACGGCAATGTCGAGCTTGGTCGGCCCGGATTTGCCGAACACTCGACGGTCCGCATTGGTGACCTGGATGCTTGCGAGATCGGCATCCGTGATCAGCCGCTTGCGCGTTGCCCGCGCCGGTGCCGAAAGCTCGACATCGCGAAGCCCCTTGAACACCGCATGGCGCAGGACATTGTCGGTTGTGCGGTTCGAATAATGGATGCGGGCGCTCAGCACCGGCCGAACCCAGGTGATTTCTTTCGGCGCGCCCTCCAGCGTCGCCGCGTCGCCGCGCAACGCCTCCAGCCGTGTCAGCAACTGCCTGGCCGTCGCCGCATCGAAACCGGTTCCGACCTTGCCGCGATAGTGCAGTTCGCCCTCCTCCCATTCGCCGAGAGCGAGGGAAGCAAGGCCTTCCGCCGCCTCGGAAGTGGTGTATCCGGCGATCACGAAATCACCGAACTGGAGCGCCTTCGTCTTGGTCCAGGTCTGCGTGCGGCCGCTCCGGTAGGGTGCCGAGGCGCGCTTCGAAACGATCCCCTCCAGCCCCAGTTCCGAGGCTTGGTCGTAAAGCCCATGTCCATCACCTTCGACGTGGTCGCTGAACTGGATGGCCGAACGACTGGAAATCTGCCCCCCGAGCAGTTGTGCCAGCAGCGCCTTGCGCCTTTCCAACGGGACCTCGGTCAGGTTCCACCCGTCGAGATAAAGGATATCGAAAGCATAGAAGACGAGCTTACTGTCGACACCGGTCGAAAGCGCGTCCTGCAAGAGCGCGAAGCGGCTGATGCCCTTGTCGTCTAGTACGACGATCTCTCCGTCGATGATCACCTCGCGGCAGGGCAGTTTCCGGAAGGCATCGGGAAGGTCTCCGTAGCGCTTCGTCCAGTCCAGCCCGCTGCGGGTGATCAGCCTGATGTTGCCATCCGAGACATCCCCCATCGTCCGGTAGCCATCGAACTTGATTTCATGCAGCCAGACTTGCCTGTCCGGCGGGCGGCCCGGGGGCTTCGGTTTTGGGCTGGCAAGTTGCGGCTCGATCCGCTGCGGCTTCGGGCCCTTCACCGCACCCGGCAGCGCGCCGGGTTTGAGAACGACCCGCTTTGCCGGCCTCTTCGGCGGCTCGACCAGTTCCTCGATCCGCCTGCCGCTTTTCACGCTTTCGGGACGCGACGTCAGGATGTCGACATCAGGTTCGGCTGCAAGGTCATGTTCCTTGAAAAGCAGCCAGTTACGTTGATCCTCCTCACCCGGCTTCGGCTTCAGCCGTGTCAGCATCCAGCCGCCATTGAGCTTTTCGCCGGCCAGACGGAACTTGAAGGCGCCGGTCCTCAGGCTCTTGTCGATGTCGTCCATCGGCGCCCAGACGCCGGTATCCCAGACGATCATCGGCCCGCCGCCATACTCGCCTTCCGGAATGACGCCCTCGAAGTCGATATAGTCGAGCGGATGATCTTCGGTCTCGACCGCCAGACGCTTGTCGGCGGGATTGAGTGACGGCCCCCTGGGGACCGCCCAGCTTTTCAGCACATCACCGACCTGGAGCCTGAGATCATAGTGATCGGCCGTGGCGTGGTGCTTGTGCACGACAAAACGATTGCCCTCCCCGCCGGTTCTCCCGGCAGGCTCCGGCGTCCTGGAAAAATCCCGCTTCGCGCGGTAGGCCGTGAGCTTCGACGTCGCCATATCGCAAAGCTACGGCGTGTTCGCCGAGGTCGCAATATCCGCCAAAGACAGGGAACTGTGCGGCTATGCACACGCCTGCTTCGGAAAACATTTGCTTTCCCATCTGGCAACGACTAAAAATCGCCAAGGAATTTGGAAAGTCGCCATGGTCGAAAAGCAGAAATCGCCGCGTTCCCGCGGCCGACCCCAGGTCCGATCCGACGACGAGACCCGAAAGGTGATCATCCTTGCCGCCGAAAGGCAATTCTGCGACCTCGGTTATGAGACCGCCAACATCAACGTCATCGCCCAGAATTCCGGCGTCTCCACCAAGACGCTCTATCGCCTCTTTCCCACCAAGGCCGATCTCTTCGAACGTGTCATCGCCCTCAGGATCTCTGAGTTCGCGCTCGAAGCCGACGAAGAGCATCTCGACGCCGTGAGCGTGAAGACCGGTCTCGTGCAGTTGCTTGCCGCCTATGGGCACCTCGTCCTGGCGGCAGACACGATCGCAATCATACGTCTGGTGCTCGCCGAGGCGGAGCGCTTTCCGGAGATCGCCGCCACCTTCTGGGAGCAGGCAATCGAGCGGACAAACGCAACGCTGGAGCGCTGGCTCAGGGCGCAAGCGGCTCGCGGCCGCCTCGTGATCGAGAATCCGTATCTGGCGGCGGGCATGCTGCGCGGCATGATGGCGATGGAGCCGCAACGCGCCGTCATGATGGGCCGCATCGGCAGCATTGACGAAGCGACGATCATGGCGCGCGCTGAGAGCTGCGCGGATGTCTTTCTGACCGGCACCCTGCCGAGATAAGTCACGGCTAAACTTTCGCGTCGTCAACCGGACGTCATCAAACTGTAACATGCGACCGTATAACTCTCCGCGCGGGAGCTCTCCCGCCGGGCGCATGAGGCGTCGCGACCAGCCCTTTGGCATGGCCTCCTCTCCTTCAAGCCCGGTGATTGTTATGCGTTTGTCCGCGAAGCTACCCCTCGCAGCGGCGGCTCTGGCTGCCTTCTCCATCGCTGCCACCAGCCTTGCCAGCCTGACCGTCAGCGGCTACCTGTCGTCCCGCGCGGCGATCGAGAAGCTGGAGGCGCTCGCCGATGCCCGCCGCAAAGAGCTTCGCCACTATCTCACCACCGTGGAAAACGACCTGCGCAATCTGCAAGCGCAGAAATCCGTCGCCAAGGCGCTCAGCGATCTGAATGGCGCTGCCGCCAAGTTCGGCGACAAGGCCGAGAGCAAATTGCAGCGCCGCTACCTGACGGAAAACCGCTCTCCGAAACCTACACATACCTAACCGTAGCTGATTAAAGCGATGCGGCGAGGCTGCTGTTCGGTTCCTGCTTCGCCGAGGCCCGTTTCACGCGGGGCTTGCGCACCACGCCAGAGCGTTCCTCTCCACAGGCTGACACCGCAGAGCTTGCGGCCAGATGTTCGAGATTACGGGCAGCGTTGCGGTCGCGATCGACCTCATGCCCACAGGTGTCGCAATGATAGGTCCGCTGCGACAGCGCCAGTTCGGCCTTGACCGAACCGCAGCAAGAACAGGTCTTGCTCGATGGAAACCAGCGATCCGCGACCACGACGGTCGCGCCATAGAACCGGGCCTTGTAGTCGAGTTGGCGGAACTCGAAGAAACCGCCGTCCATGATCGACCGGGCGAGGTGGCGATTGCGCACCATTCCGCGTACGTTCAGGTCCTCGATGCCGATGAGGCGATAGGTCTTCGCCAACAGGGTCGTCGCCTTGTGGGTGGCGTCACGGCGGATGGCGGCGATGCGGCTGTGCAGCCGCGCCAGCTTCGCCTTTGCCTTGCGCCGGTTGGCAGAGCCTTTCCGCTTGCGGGACAGTGCCCGGCTTGTCCGGCGCAACCGCCCCAGCAATGCCGTGTGGGCCTTCGGACCGGGGATCGGATCGCCCTGGCTCAACGTCGCCAGCGTCGTCACGCCCAGATCGACGCCAACGGCGTCATGCGGCTGCTCGACCGGCTTGATGTCGTTGGTCTCGACCATGATGCTGGCGAACCAGCGGTCAGCCTCCCGACTGACGGTGACACGCTTGAGCTTGCCGGTGAAGCGCACGGCCTCGCGCATCCGTACCCAGCCCACGACCGGCAGCTTGATCCGCTGGCTATCCACCCGGAAGGTTCCGGCCTCGTTGGCGGCGCAGAAGCTGTCCCGGACACCCTTCTTCTTGAACCGGGGATAGCGGCCCCGCTGCTCGAAGAACGACCGGAAGCCTGCGCCAAGGTCGATGATAGCTTCCTGCACGGCGCACTTGGTCACGTCGAACATCCACGGGAATTGCTCTCGCTT